>NZ_JBHVEU010000304.1:0-10807 GCF_042802075.1 Kitasatospora sp. NPDC057518 | reverse complement strand
GGGGGGACCCTGTGGGAGAGTAGGACGCCGCCGAACAATTCTTCAGAAGAACCCCCATCCGGGTCCCGGATGGGGGTTCTTCGCGTTTTCAGGGCTTTTGAGCGCGTTCTCAGAGCTTGAGCTTGAACCCGACGTGCGAGGCCACGAATCCCAGCCGTCCGTAGAAGCGGTGTGCGTCCGTGCGCGTCGCGTCGGAGGTCAGCTGGACGAGGTCGGCGCCGAGTTCGCGGGAGCGGTCGACGGCCCACCGGATCAGTTCGGTGCCCAGGCCGCTGCCGCGTTCGTCGGCGTGGATGCGGACGCCCTCGATGATCGTGCGGGTGGCGCCGGCCCGGGAGAGGCCGGGGACGACGGTGAGTTGGAGGGTGCCGACGGTGCGGCCGGCCCGGTCGGCGACGATCAGGTGCTGGTGCGGGTCGCCGTCGATGCGGGCGAAGGCGGTGCGGTAGGGGGTGAGGTCGTCGGGGCTCTCGCGGGTGGCGCCCAGGGGGTCGTCGGCGAGCATGGCCACGATCGCCGGCAGGTCGTCGGCGGTGGCCCGCCGGATCGTCAGAACAGCCGTTTCAGTCATGATCAGAGACTAGAGGCCCCTGTGTGACGCACCGCGCCTTGTCTACGCCCGTAGCACCCCTTCCCGGGCCTTCTGAAGGGCCGTGGGGCCCTCTCGGCGTCAGTCCCCGGGCTTGGCACTGGTGATGACGGCGAAGACGGCGCCGTGCGGGTCGACCAGCTGGGCTAGGCGGCCGACGCCGTGCACGTCCATGGCCGGGATCCGTACGGTCGCGCCGAGGGTGTCGGCGATGGCGAGGCTTGCGTCGGCGTTGGGGACCTCGAAGTAGGGGAGCCAGTGCGAAGTGGTGCCGCGTGCGGTGTGTTCGGGGCCGAGCTGCATGATGCCGCCGTGGGCGTCGTCGCTGCCGCCGCCGGCCGGGGTGAGGACGGTGTACATCACCTCGCCGAGCGGGACGTCCTGCTCCTGCCAGTCGAAGACGGAGCGGTAGAAGGACTTGTCGAGTTCGGCGTCGACGCTGTAGCACTCGGCCCAGCAGAGGCTGCCCTCCTCGGTGACGACGTCCAGGCCGCGGGTGCCGTGCGGCTGCCAGACGGCGAAGTCGGCGCCGGTCGGGTCGGTGTAGGCGGCCATCCGGCCCGCGGTGAAGACGTCGAAGGGGGCGAACCGGACGCGGCCGCCGGCCTGTTCGACCAGCGCGGTGGTGCGGTCGGCGTCCTCGGTGGCGAAGTAGAGCGTCCAGCCGGGCGGCGTGCCCTCCTCGGCGAGCGGGCCCAGGGCGGCGACGGTCCGGCCGTCGAGCTGGAAGAAGCCGTAGCCGCCGGCCTCGGGGCCGGCCGAGTCGAAGGTCCAGCCGAACAGCGCGGTGTAGAAGTCGACGGACGCGCGGGTGTCGGGGCTGCTCAGGTCGAGCCAGTCCGGGGAACCGGGGCGGAAGTCGGTGTTGAGCATGGCGGCACTGCTCCTCGGACGGGGCCCGGGCGGGCGCGGTCGACGGCGGTCCCCCTCGGTCCCTCCCAGCCTGGCACCTCGGCCGGGGCGGTGCACGGCAGCGGCCGCCGCACCGGCGGGGGCGGGGTGTCGGGGCGGGGCGGTACGGTGCGTAGCGGAATCGTCCACCCGTACCGGTCGAAGGGGGTCCGGTGAGCAAGCAGGCGGCGCAGTCCGGGCAGCAGGTGCCGCGCCAGCTCGCGCAGGTCGAGGGCGTGCTGGAGCGGATCACCTACGCCAACGAGGAGACCGGCTACACGGTGGCCCGGGTGGACACCGGCCGGGGCGCGAACGACCTGCTGACGGTGGTGGGCGCGCTGCTGGGGGCGCAGGTCGGCGAGTCGCTGCGGCTGCACGGGCGGTGGGGCTCGCACCCGCAGTACGGGCGGCAGTTCACGGTGGAGAACTACACCACGGTGCTGCCCGCCACGATCCAGGGGATCCAGCGGTACCTGGGCTCGGGGCTGATCAAGGGGATCGGGCCGCGGTTCGCCGAGCGGATCGTGGAGCGCTTCGGGGCGGACACCCTGGAGGTGATCGAGAACGAGCCGGGCCGGCTGATCGAGGTGCCGGGGCTGGGGCCCAAGCGGACCAAGAAGATCGCCGCGGCCTGGGAGGAGCAGAAGGCCATCAAGGAGGTGATGGTCTTCCTGCAGGGGGTCGGGGTGTCCACCTCGTTGGCTGTGCGAATCTACAAGCAGTACGGCGACGGTTCGATCGGGGTGGTGCGGAACGAGCCGTACCGGCTGGCCTCGGACGTGTGGGGCATCGGCTTCCTGACGGCGGACCGGATCGCGCAGGCGGTGGGGATCCCGCACGACAGCCCGGAGCGGGTGAAGGCCGGCCTGCAGTACGCGCTGTCGCAGAGCACCGACCAGGGGCACTGCTTCCTGCCGGAGGAGCGGCTGATCGCGGACGGCGTGAAGCTGTTGCAGGTGGACGTCGGGCTGGTGATCGACTGCCTGGCGGAGCTGGTGGCGGCCGAGGGCGTGGTGCGCGAGGCGGTCCCGGGGGAGGGCGGCGAGCCGGTCACCGCGGTGTACCTGGTGCCGTTCCACCGGGCGGAGACCTCGCTGGCCAACCAGCTGGTGCGGCTGCTGCGTTCGGACGCGGACCGGATGCCGTGGTTCGGGAACGTGGACTGGCCGGTGGCCCTGGACTGGCTGGCGAAGCGGACCGGGGCCGAACTGGCGCCGGAGCAGGAGGAGTCGGTCCGGCTGGCGCTGACCGAGAAGGTCGCGGTGCTGACGGGCGGTCCGGGCTGCGGCAAGTCGTTCACGGTGAAGTCGATCGTGACGCTGGCGCTGGCGAAGCGGGCCAAGGTGGTGCTGGCGGCGCCGACCGGCCGGGCGGCGAAGCGGCTGGCGGAGCTGACCGGGGTGGAGGCCTCGACGGTGCACCGGCTGCTGGAGCTGAAGCCGGGCGGGGACGCCGCGTACGACCGGGACCGGCCGCTGGACGCGGACCTGGTGGTCGTCGACGAGGCCTCGATGCTGGACCTGATCCTGGCGAACAAGCTGGTCAAGGCGGTGCCGCCGGGCGCGCACCTGCTGTTCGTGGGGGATGTGGACCAGCTGCCCTCGGTGGGCGCCGGGGAGGTGCTGCGGGACCTGCTGGCGGAGGGCGGGCCGATCCCGTCGGTGCGGCTGACCAGGATCTTCCGGCAGGCGCAGCAGTCCGGCGTGGTGACCAACGCGCACCGGATCAACGAGGGCAGGCCGCCGCTGACGGACGGCCTGGCGGACTTCTTCCTGTTCGCCGAGGACGACGCGGAGCGGGCGGCCGGGCTCACGGTGGACGTGGTGGCGCGCCGGATCCCGCAGAAGTTCGGCTTCGACCCGCGCCGGGACGTGCAGGTGCTGGCGCCGATGCACCGCGGCCCGGCCGGTGCGGGGAACCTGAACACCCTGCTCCAGGCGGCGGTGACGCCGGCCCGGGAGGGGCTGGCCGAACGCCGGTTCGGCGGCCGGACGTTCCGGGTGGGGGACAAGGTCACCCAGATCCGCAACAACTACGACAAGGGGCGGAACGGCGTCTTCAACGGCACAGTGGGAGTGGTGACCGCGCTGAGCGTGGACGACCAGCGGCTGACGGTGCTCACCGACGAGGACGAGGAGGTGGCGTACGACTTCGACGAACTGGACGAGCTGGCCCACGCGTACGCGGTGACGATCCACCGCTCGCAGGGGAGCGAGTACCCGGTCGTGGTGATTCCGGTCACCATGTCCGCTTGGACGATGCTCCAGCGGAACCTGCTCTACACCGCTGTGACCAGGGCACGGAAACTCGTGGTGCTGGTGGGGTCACGCAAGGCGATCGGACAGGCCGTCCGGGCCGTCAGTGCAGGTCGGAGGCATACCGGACTCGACCATCGGCTCGCAGCTGGATGATTATCCAACGGGATGGTTGCCTCTAATGTTCTCTTGACGTGAAGAGATTTACGGCAGAGCCTAGGGTGGTGCCGATCTTGTCCGGTTCGTACCGGCTGCGGCAGCAGGTTTTGTAGGGGCGGGCCCTTTCGGGCCACCCCGGGTGCGCGACTGTCCTCCGGATGGGGGATGGTAGAGACAGTCAGGGCACCTTGGAAGAGGATTCATTTCGTCGGTGAGGAAGACGTGAGCGACAACTCGGTAGTACTGCGGTACCAGGACGGCGAGTACGAGTACCCCGTCGTCGAGAGCACTGCGGGCAACGCCGGCTTCGACATCTCGAAGCTGCTCCCGCAGACCGGCCTGGTCACCCTGGACAACGGCTTCGGTAACACCGCCGCGTACAAGTCCGCGATCACCTTCGTGGACGGCGACAACGGCATCCTGCGGTACCGCGGCTACCCGATCGAGCAGCTCGCCTCCGATGGCGGGTTCATCGAGACCGCGTACCTCCTGATCAACGGCGAGCTGCCCAACGCGGACCAGCTGGCCGAGTTCAACCGCGAGATCACCCAGCACACCCTGCTGCACGAGGACGTCAAGCGCTTCTTCCAGGGCTTCCCGCGGGACGCCCACCCGATGGCCATGCTGTCCTCGGTCGTCGGCGCGCTGTCCACGTTCTACCCGGAGAGCCACAACCCGTTCGACGCGGCCCAGCGCCACCTGTCGACGGTCCGCCTGCTCGCCAAGCTGCCGACGATCGCCGCGTACGCGTACAAGAAGGCGATGGGCCAGCCCTTCGTCTACCCGCGCAACGACCTGAGCTACGTCGAGAACTTCCTGCGGATGACCTTCGCCGTCCCCGCCGAGGACTACGAGCTCAACCCGGTCGTCGTCAACGCGCTGGACAAGCTGCTCATCCTGCACGCGGACCACGAGCAGAACTGCTCGACCTCCACCGTGCGCCTGGTCGGCTCCAGCCACGCCAACCTGTTCGCCTCGATCTCGGCCGGCATCTCGGCCCTGTGGGGCCCGCTGCACGGCGGCGCCAACCAGGCCGTGCTGGAGATGCTTGAGAGCATCCAGAAGGACGGCGGCGACGTCGACGCCTTCATCACGAAGGTGAAGAACAAGGAAGCCGGCGTCAAGCTGATGGGCTTCGGCCACCGGGTCTACAAGGCGTTCGACCCGCGTGCCGCCCAGGTCAAGCTGCTCGCGCACGAGGTCCTCGGCCAGCTCGGCAAGAGCGACGAGCTGCTGGACATCGCGCTCAAGCTGGAGGAGCACGCCCTCAAGGACGACTTCTTCATCTCGCGCAAGCTGTACCCGAACGTGGACTTCTACACCGGCCTGATCTACCGCGCCATGGGCTTCCCGACCAGCATGTTCACCGTGCTGTTCGCCCTCGGCCGGCTGCCGGGCTGGATCGCCCACTGGCACGAGATGATCAACGACCCGACCAGCCGGATCGGCCGTCCGCGCCAGATCTACACCGGCACCGCGATCCGCGACTACGTCCCGCTGGACGCCCGCTGACCGCAGCGGCGCCGACCACCGGCCCGCACGGAAGCTGAGAGGGGCCCGACCGCGAGAGCGGCCGGGCCCCTTCGCGTCCCGGTGGCGCGCCCGAGGGCCCGCGCGGGGACGGAACCGTACGGCGCACGACTCCGGGGTCGGCCGCAGCCGGGGACGGCCGCTCAAAGCGTCCCAGGCCCGCCAGAACCCCGGCGTCGTGCGCGAAGGCCGTCAGGGTCGACGACCGTCCCGGGGCCCGCCGGAGCCCCGTCGGCGACAGCCCGCTGGAAGCGCGGGGACACGTTGCCGTTCAGCGTGTCCCCGCCCACCGGAAAAACTGCCGCACTACCAACCTAAGACGTATCAGGGTGCGAGAAGTTACGCCCGGGGGGTGTGAGCTGCCTCTCGCCACGCTCCGTGTGCGCGTCGTACCACGCTCATATCACACCTTCGCTCGCGCCGGACGTCACCCTCCCCGCAGTCACGGCAACCGAGCGTGATAGGAATCGTGGCATTCCGGTACGGACCGTCGCGCACATTCGCCGCGCGACGGCGGAACTGGGGAGGGAGTGCGCAGATGGCCAGGAACGTCGTCGTCACCGGCGGTGGCACGGGAATCGGGTACGAGGTCGCGCGGCGGTTCGTCGAGGCCGGCGACCACGTGGTGATCGTGGGCCGCCGCCGGGAGGTCCTGGAGAAGGCCGCGGCCGGACTCGGGCCGAACGTCACCCCGCTGGTGTGCGACCTCGCCGACCCGGACGCCGTCGAGGCCGCGCTCGCCGACCTGCCCGAGCGGATCGACGTCCTGGTCAACAACGCCGGCAGCCGGGAGACCGTGGTCGGCGGCGGGCCGCACGCCCTGCTGGCGCGCTGGCGCGGCGACTTCGAGCGCAACGTGCTGACCGTGGTGCTGCTCACCGAGTCGGTCCGGGACCGGCTCACGCCGGGCTCCGGCCGGGTGGTCACCATCAGCTCCATCGCGGCCCTGCGCGGGGCCGGCTCGTTCGGCGCGGCGAAGGCCTCGCTGCACGCCTGGAACCACTTCCTGGCCGCCCAGTTGGGCACCTCGGGCATCACCGCCAACATCGTCGCGCCGGGCACCGTCGCGGGCACCGAGTTCTTCGGGCCGCGGCTGGACGAGGCCGAGGTCGCCCGCCGGGCCGCCCGCACCCTGCTCGGGCGGATCGGCGAGACCGGCGAGGTGGCGGCGGCGGTGTACTTCCTGGCCTCGCCCGAGGCCGGGTTCATCACCGGCGAGATCCTGCACTGCAACGGCGGCGAGCTGCTGGGGCGTTGAGCCCCGGCCCCGAACGTCCCGAACGCCCCGGGGCACCCCGTACGCGTCGAGGCCCCGGACCGACACCGGTCCGGGGCCTTCGCGTCGGCCGGCTCAGGCGGGCCGGAAGCGGCGCAGCCGCAGGCTGTTGGTGACCACGAAGACCGAGGAGAAGGCCATCGCGGCCCCCGCGACCATCGGGTTGAGCAGGCCGGCGGCGGCCAGCGGGATCGCCGCCACGTTGTAGCCGAAGGCCCAGAACAGGTTGCCCTTGATGGTGGCCAGGGTGCGGCGGGAGAGCCGGATCGCGTCGGCCGCCGAGCGGAGGTCGCCGCGGACCAGGGTGAGGTCGCCGGCCTCGATCGCGGCGTCGGTGCCGGTGCCCATGGCGAGGCCCAGGTCGGCCTGGGCGAGCGCGGCCGCGTCGTTGACGCCGTCGCCGACCATCGCGACGACCTTGCCCTCGGCCTGCAGCCGCTTGACGGTGGCGACCTTGTCCTCGGGGAGCACCTCGGCGAGCACGTGCTCCGGTGCGATGCCGACCTCGGCGGCGACGGCCTCGGCCACCGCCCGGTTGTCGCCGGTGAGCAGCACCGGGGTCAGGCCGAGCGCGCGCAGCCTGCCGACGGCCTCGGCGCTGGTCGGCCTGACCGCGTCGGCGACCTCCAGCACGGCCCGGGCCTCGCCGTCCCAGCCGACCGCGATCGCGGTGCGGCCGGCCGCCTCGGCGGCGGCCTTGGCGCGGGCCAGGGAGGGCGGCAGGTGCTGCGCGCGGTCGGCCAGCAGGGCCTCGCGCCCGGCGACCACCGCGCGCCCCGCCACGACCCCCTCCACGCCCCGCCCGGGCACGCTGCGGAAGTCCGCGACGGCGGGCAGGGCGCCGGCCTCGGCGGCGGCCTCGGCGACCGCCCGGGCGACCGGGTGCTCGGAAGCGTGCTCGACGGCGCCCGCCAGGCGCAGCGCCTCGGCCCGGTCCACGCCCTCGGCGGTGTGCACGGCGACCAGGGCCATCCGGCCGGTGGTGACGGTGCCGGTCTTGTCCAGGACGACGGTGTCCACCGTGCGGGTGGTCTCCAGCACCTCGGGGCCCTTGATCAGGATGCCCAGCTGGGCGCCGCGGCCGGTGCCGACCATGAGCGCGGTCGGGGTGGCCAGGCCCAGGGCGCACGGGCAGGCGATGATCAGCACGGCGACGGCCGCGGTGAAGGCCTCGGTGGAGCTGTCGGTGGCCAGCAGCCACACCACCAGGGTGGCCAGGGCGATCAGGATGACGGCCGGGACGAAGACCGCGGAGATCCGGTCGGCCAGCCGCTGGGCGGCGGCCTTGCCGTTCTGGGCCTCCTCGACCAGCCGGGCCATCCGGGCCAGCCGGGTGTCCGCGCCGACCCGGGTGGCCTCGACCACCAGCCGGCCGCCCGCGTTGACGGTGGCGCCGGTGACGGCGTCGCCGACGGTGACCTCGACCGGGACGGACTCGCCGGTCAGCATCGAGGCGTCCACCGCCGAGGCGCCCTCGACCACCGTGCCGTCGGTGGCGATCTTCTCGCCGGGGCGGACCACGAAGCGGGTGCCGACCGTCAGCCGGTCCACCGGCAGCCGTACCTCGCGTCCCCCCTCCAGGACCGCGACGTCCTTGGCGCCGAGGTCGAGCAGGGCGTGCAGCGCGGCGCCGGCCCGGCGCTTGGAGCGGGCCTCCAGGTAGCGGCCGAGCAGGATCAGCACGGTGACGGCGGCGGCGGTCTCCAGGTAGAGCGTGGCCGAGGCGTCGGTGTCGCCGACCGAGAGCGAGAAGTCGTGGTGCGTCCCGGGCCGGCCGGCGTGGCCGCCGAACAGCGCCCAGCAGGACCAGCCGAAGGCGGCCAGGGTGCCGAGCGAGACCAGGGTGTCCATGGTCGCGGCGCCGTGCCGGAGGTTGGTCCAGGCGGCGCGGTGGAAGGGCAGGCCGCCGTAGACCACGACCGGGCCGGTGAGCGCGAAGGCCAGCCACTGCCAGTCGGTGAACTGAAGGGCCGGGACCATCGACAGCAGCACCACCGGGACGGCGAGGACGGCGCTGGTCAGCAGCCGGTCGCGCAGGGGGTCGGCGGGCTCGGGCCGGGCGGGGTGCTCGGGGGCGGCCGGGGGCGGGGGGAGTTCGGCGGTGTAGCCGGTGCGCTCGACGGTGGCGATCAGGTCCTCGACCGTGGTGCCGGGGCCGAAGTCGACCCGGGCCCTCTCGGTGGCGAAGTTGACGGTGGCCTCGACGCCGTCCATCCGGTTGAGCTTCTTCTCGATCCGGGCCGCGCAGGAGGCGCAGGTCATCCCGCCGATCGACAGCTCGACCCGGTCCCGGGCCCCGAGGTCCGGGGTGGACGTGCTCATGCGGATCAGCTCCTCGGTGCGGGTGGCCGGCGGGGCGCCGCGGCGGCCCCGCCGTGCCGGGTGGTTCAGGCGCTGCGGCCGACCAGCTCGTAGCCGGCCTCGTCGATCGCGGCGCGCACCTGCTCGTCGTCCAACGGGGCGGCGGAGGAGATCGTCACGGTCCCGGCCGTGGCGTCGGCGGCGACCCCGGTGACCCCGGCCAGGGCGGAGACCTCCTCGCTGATCGCCTTCTCGCAGTGGCCGCAGCTCATGCCGGACACGGTGTAGGTGATGGTGCTGGACATCGGGGGCCTCCGGGAGGTCCGGGCGGCCCGGGTGTTCGCCCGGGGCGCGGCGCTGGCAACGACTCTTGTGACAACACCATACCCCTCCAGGGTATTCCGGGAGTGGTGGGGGTGGGGCGCCCGGATCGCCCGGGAACGCCGGGGGCCAGGGCCGGTCGGGCTTCCGCGGTGATCGTCCCTTATGTTCGGTATGTGTTTCCGCTCCGCCGCGCCCAGTCTCCCTCGGCACCCACGGCAGCCGGACTGCCGCCGGACCGGCAGCGCGGCGCCCTGCTCGCCGCCGACCTCCAGGACGTGCCCTTCTGGCGGCGCGCCACCCCGGCGCTGATCGCCGTCCTGCTCGTCGGGCTCGCGGACTTCCTCTCCGGCAAGGACCGCTACCTGGCCCCGCTGATGACCGTGGTGCCGACCGTCGCGGCACTGACCCTGAAGCCCCGCGAACTGCTGCTGGTCTGCTCGCTCGGGCTGCTCACGGTGTTCGGGCTCAGCCACCACGACGAGGTCGACAACATCAACGACGCCCGCTTCCTGTACGGGGCGATGGTCAGCTACGTCGTCCTGACGCTGTTCTCGGCCTGGGTCGCCAAGATCCGGATGCGGCGCGCGGCGGCCTTCGCGGCCGTCAGCTCCGTCGCCGAAGCCGCCCAGCGGGCGCTGCTGCAACTGCCCGGGCCGACCGTCGGGCCGCTGCGGCTCGCGGTGCGGTACGTGTCGGCGGCGGACGCCTCACGGATCGGCGGGGACCTGTACTCCGTACTGGAGACGCCGCACGGCACCCGGGTCGCGGTCGGGGACGTCCGGGGCAAGGGACTGGCCGCCGTCCAGACCGCGGCCGTGGTGCTGGGCGCCTTCCGCGAGGCGGCGTACGACGAGGCCGGGCTGCGGGGCGTCGCGGCGCGGATCGAGGCCAGCGTCGAACGGCACGTGCCGGACGGGGAGTTCACCACGGCGCTGTTCGCGGAGTTCCGTACGCCCGGGGCGATGGAGCTGCTGCAGTACGGGCACGTGCCGCCGATCCGGGTGGACCACGAGGGGCGGGCGCACGTGCTGGACGCGCCCGACCCGTGGGTGCCGCTGGGGCTCGGCCGGCTGGCGGCGGGGGAGCCGACCACCTGGGCCCAGCCGTTCGGGGCGGAGGACGTGCTGGTGCTCTGCACGGACGGGGTGATTGAGGCGCGGCACCGGACGAGCGGGGAGTTCTACCCGCTGGCGGAGCGGGTCGGGCCGCTGGTGCGGGGGGCCGCGCGCTCGGAGGGGGAGCTGGAGACGGCGGTCGGGCGGGTGTACGCGGACCTGCTGGCGCATACGGGTGGGGAGTTGCGGGACGACGCGTTGTTGCTGCTGATCGTGCGGACGGATGGGTGAGGGGGCCCTGCGGGGGTCTTCTGTGGGTTCGGGCTCTCGGGAGGGTGGGGGCCGGGGGTGGCTCCGGGGGTGGCCGCTCCGGGGGCTGGATGATTTTCAGACTGCCAACCCTGGAGGTGGGGCGTTCAGACCGTTG
>NZ_JBHVEU010000303.1:0-10845 GCF_042802075.1 Kitasatospora sp. NPDC057518 | reverse complement strand
TTCTGAGGCCGCGGCCGACGCGGAGCCGCCGTACGGGCTCCCGTACGGCGGCTCCGCCGTGTATCCGGCCGGGGTGCGCTCAGCCCGCGAGCATCGGTCCGAGCAGCAGGTCGGTGAAGCGGCGGGTCCACTCCGGGGTGATCGGCTCGCCGCTGACCAGGACGCGGTGTTCGACGGTGCCCGCGATGGTGTCGAAGATGATGTCGACCTCCTCGCGGGCCGAGGTGTCGTCGGTGTCCGCCTCCAGCTCGCCGCGGGCCTGGGCGGCCGCCCGGCCCTGGCGGACCAGCCGCTTCTGCGGGTCCACGATGGCCTCGCGGATCCGCCGCCGCAGCTGCCGGTCGCGGGTGCCCTCGGCGAACAGCGCGAGCAGCGCGGCCTGGGTCTCCGGGCGGGCCAGCAGGTCGGCGAACTGGGCCACCACGGCCTCGATGTCGGCCCGCAGGCTGCCGAGGTCGGGCATCACCAGCTCGTCGAAGAGGGTGGCGACGGCGTCCACCACGAGCTCGTTCTTGGACGGCCAGCGGCGGTAGAGGGTGGTCTTGGCGACCCCGGCCCGGCTCGCCACGTGGCCCATGGTCAGTCCGCCCCAGCCGAGTTCGGCCAGGGTCTCGCGGGTGGCGTCGAGGATGGCGCGGTCGGCGGCGGCGCTGCGCGGGCGGCCCTTGGCCCGGGCGGTGCCCGCGGGCGCCGGGCAGTCCTGGTGCGTGCCCTGCGGGCTCGCTGGGGGCTGGGCGGCCGGCACCGGGCCTCCTTGCGCTCTACTGGTAAGTAACTTGGGTGGGGCTGGTAACGGTAGCGACTGTTCGTCCGTTCGGGCAGCGGGGCACCCCGGGAAAGTGGGGCAGGTCACGTCCCCGAACCACCGGAGGGGCTTGCGGCCGGGCCACCGGCTCCAGTTACGCTACGACTCGTAGCGAAAGCAGTGACAACCAGGCGCCGCGTCCCGTGGGACGGGAGCGGCGCGGGCGCGGGTGGGGATCCGCGCCGAACGGTCCAGGCTACCGGGGGAGGGGCACGGCGCCCGGGAACCCGCACCGCGCGGTCCGCGCGGGGCGACTTTCCGGAGGTTGGTGCCCGCGAGCAGCGCGGACGGGGGAGGATGGTGCCATGCAGCCACGGAATTCGCGTCTCAACAGCTCCGCCCTGCGCGGTGCGGTCGACCTCGCCGCAGTGAAGGCGGCCGGCGAAGCCGCCCAGAAGGCCGAGCAGGCCCGGGCCGAGCGGGCTCGTCAGGCGTCCGCCGCCGATGCGGACGGAGCCGCCCCCGCCCAGACCGCCCACCAGCTCGTCATCGACGTCACCGAGGACACCTTCGAGACCGAGGTCGTCCAGCGCTCCACCGAGGTGCCGGTCGTCATCGACTTCTGGGCCGAGTGGTGCGGGCCCTGCAAGCAGCTGAGCCCGGTCCTGGAGGGCCTGGCCGAGGAGTACGCCGGCCGCTTCGTGCTCGCCAAGATCGACGTCGACGCCAACCCGCTGCTCTCCCAGCAGTTCGGCATCCAGGGCATCCCGGCCGTGATGGCCGTGGTGGCCGGCCAGCTGGTGCCGCTGTTCCAGGGCGCGGAGAGCGCCGCCAACATCCGTCAGATCCTGGACCAGCTGATCCTGGTCGCCGAGCAGCGCTTCGGCGTGGCCGGCCTGGCCGGTGGCGCGGCCGCCCCGGGCGAGGCCCCGGCCGCCGCCCCGCAGCGCCCCGAGGACCCGGCGCTGTCCGCCGCGCACGACGCGCTGGACGCCGGCGACCTGGGCGGTGCCATCCAGGCCTACCGGAACGTGCTGGCCGAGCAGCCGGGCAACACCGAGGCCAAGCTGGGCCTGGCCCAGGCCGAGCTGCTGAAGCGGATCGAGGGTCTGGACCTCCAGGCCGTCCGGGCGGCGGCCGCCGCCGACCCGAAGGACGTCGGGATCCAGCTCAAGGCGGCCGACCTGGACCTGGTCGGCGGTCACGTCGAGGACGCCTTCGGGCGCCTGGTGGCCACCGTCGGGCGGACGGCCGGCGAGGACCGGGACACCGCCCGGCTGCGCCTGCTGGAGCTGTTCGAGGTGATCGGCCCGGAGGACCCGCGGGTCGTCGCGGCCCGGACGGCGCTGGCGCGCGTGCTGTTCTGAGCCCGCTCCGGGCCGGTTCCCGGTCCGTCCCGAGCCCGTTCTGAGCCCGGATCAGGTCCGCTGCCTGGCACGGCGGATGACCTGCGGTGTCGCTGGTGATTTGGCGACAATCCGGTCAACTGAACAGAGGTTTACCAAATCTTGATTTCACCCGTGGGTGGTCACCTTGTGTGACCACCCACGGGTGTTTCGCTTGCGTTTCCGGCAGATTTCGCCGTCACGTTTCCTTCAAGACGTCACGCAGGGTGCGGCCCGGGTCGATTCCATGATCAACGCCACCTGATGTTGCATTACCCGTCAGTAAGGAACCTCTTGTGCTTCGCCCGGGATTCAAGCACGATCGGCCACGCCCGGTCCCGGGCTCCACACCCCGACCCCGGTCGGCCACGCGGAGCGCGGGATCCCCACCGGGCGGTCCGTCGGCCCCGGCCGGCGGGAGGGAGGGCAGGGGGGTATCCGCGGTCCCACGGCGGTTCCTGTCCTTCGACCGGCCGCGCGGCCCTGCGCGGTCGCTGGTTGTCGCTCGGGGGTGATCGCCGATGTCGTCGGTCCTGCCCGCCGCCCCGCAAGGACGGCCGGTGCTTGGACGGGAGGTCCGCTGCACGCGGGCCGCTCCCGCGTCCGACGACGCCCAAGGCGCTCTCCGCTACCGAGGACGTAGCTCTCTCCCATCCCAGGTCCCCACCGGTGCGGGACGCGCCGCCGGGGAGCCGGAGATGTACGTCCTAGAAGGAGGACTCGCATGTCCCAGACCTACGGCAAGACCCGCTGGAAGCGCTTCGCCCTGGTGATGGTGCCGAGCATCGCGGCCACCGCCGCGGTGGGCGTCTCGATCGCCAACAACGCGCTGGCGGCTTCGTTCAGCGTCTCCGGCCAGAGCTTCAAGGTCACCACGCCGGAGCTGCACGGCAGGAACTTCGCCCAGTTCGGCTCGATCGACGCGGAGTCGAACGGCACGCCGCACCCGGTCGCCGTCTCGGCCTTCGACGAGGCCACCATCAAGGGCCTCTGCCAGTCGGTGGTGACCGACCCCAACGTCATCCCCGGCCTGCCGTGGAAGCTGCCCAAGATCATCCTGCGTCTGGAGGCCGGCAACAGCGAGGACGTCAAGAAGCAGGTCTACGCCAAGAACCTGCTGATCGACCTCGACCAGCTGAACGCCGACGCCGAGTTCTCCAACATCAACATCGGCCAGGAGGCGTCGACCCTCAAGGGCGAGGCCACCCAGGGCTGGAAGTCCAAGCTCGGCGGCCTGCCGTCCGGGCAGACCGGCTTCGCCCAGGCCGCCGAGAAGGCCGACCTGTACAACGTGCAGCAGACCGCCTGGGCCACCTCGGCCGGCACCTTCAAGCTCCCGGGCCTGAAGCTCGCGCTGCACACCGACGGTTCCGGCGAGTGCTACTAGGCCGTTGACGGCGGCGGGCCGGGCCCGGCCCGCCCGCCCCGACGGCACCCGCGGGACCGGGGGCGGTGCGTGCGCCGTCCCCGGATCCCGTGTCTCCTCCATCCCTCGTTCACACCATCGAGGAGCTGCACCGTGTCCAGCGCCCTTGCCTCCTACCGGCCCGCCGAGCACGAGAACCCCGCCCAGTGGCTGCGCCGGGTGTTCCGTACGTTCCGTCGGACGCGGCCGTACTACGGCGGTCTGCTGGCCATGATCGCCGGCGTCCCGATCATGTACTTCCCGTACGCCAAGCTCTCGTTGGGCGGCATGACGGTGGCCATGGCCACCACGGCGGGTGCCGGGTCACTGATCATCGGCGTGCTGCTGATCGTGCTCGGGCTGACCGCCTGGTTCCAGCCGGCCGTACGGGTCTTCGCCGGCATCGCCACCACGCTGCTGACGCTGGTCTCCCTCCCGGTCTCCAACCTGGGGGGCTTCGGACTGGCCCTGCTGCCGGGCCTGATCGGCGGCGGGCTGATGGTCTCCTGGGCGCCGCTGCCGGAGCCCAAGGCCGCGAAGGCGGCCGGGCGCGGACGCTGGGGCCGGGCCAAGGGCGGCGCCGGGGACGCGACGGCCGGGAACGCCGTGGCGCGGAGCGTCGCCACCGAGCCGGCCACCGACGGCGCCGTCGAGGCGCCCACCGCCGAACTGCCCGCCCAGGGCGGGCCGCAGGCCGCCGAACCCGCGGCCGCCGTCCCGAAGCAGTCCGACACCGCGGACCGGAAGCGGGCCGCCGCCGTGGACCAGGAGGAGGCGCGGTGACCGGGCCGGCCGAGCAAGCCGACGGTACGACCGTTCCCGCGCAGCGCTCCGGCCGGCACGCGGCCCCGCGCACGCCCGTACGGGTCCGGCTGAGGGGCCGGGCACTGGCGCTGGCCGCGGTGCCGACCGCGCTGCTGATGGCCGCCGCCTACACGCCCAACCCGGCGGTCGCCGAGTCGGCGGCGGGCAAGCCCTGCGGCACCGCGCCGGCCGCCGTGCCGGACGTCGCGCCGGTCGAGACGCCAGTGCCCAAGAGCGAGCTGCCCGAGCCGCCGCCGGGCCCGTCCACGGCGCCGAGCACCGCGCCGAGTACCGCGCCGGGCACCGCGCCCACCGCCGGCCCCTCGACGGACCCGGGCTCGGTGCCGACCCCCGCACCGACCACCGGCCCGGCCCAGCAGCCGACCTCGCCGGTCAAGCCGTCGGCCGCCGCGACGCCCACCACCACCGGCCCGGCGGCCCGGGCGGGGCTGATCGACGGCCTCGTCGACGGCGTCAACCGGCTGCTCACCCCGAACGGCTCGCCGAGCCCGACCCCGGGCGGCGCCCCGACCACCACCCCCGCGGCGCCCGCCGGCCCGGCCGCTCCGGCCGCCCCCGCCCCGCACACCGAGGCCCCGCACACCGAGGCCCCGCACACCGAGGCCCCGCATACGGACGCCCCGGTGCAGGCCCCGGCCGCCGCCCCGCAGGCCGCGCCGCCCGCGACCCAGCCCGCCGCCGACGAGCCCTCGCCCACCGCCACGCCGAGCGGCAGGGCGAGCGGCAAGCCGAAGCCCTCCGCGACCCCGTCCGCGGACGCCTCGGCGACGCCCTCCGCGGGCGCCTCCGGCAGCCCGTCCGGCACGCCGACCGAGAACCCCGACTGCGATGTGGACGCCCGGGGCCTGACCGCCGGCGCGCCCGCCCCCGGGCACGTCGTCCCGGAGCAGAACTGGACCCTGAAGACCAGCCGGCTCGCCCTGCACGGCGCGGCCTTCCACGGCGTCTACGACGTGAAGACCGTGACCGGCAGCAAGCGCGTCCTGAAGTTCGTGGTCGACAGCGTGGACATCGACAACCTCGACATGTCGACCCTGGAGGGCAACGGCGTCACCTTCCACGTCCAGGGCGCCCCGGGTTCCACCTCGACGATGCGCAAGGGCCCGGTCACCATGTACGTGGAGCGGCTGTCCGGCCACCTCTCCAAGGTGCTCGGCCTGCCGATCCCGATCGACCTGGGCGAGATCACCCTCACCCCGGACACCCTGCCGCGCTGGCTGTACGACCTGATCGGCTCCATCCCGATCCCGCTGGACCTGGAGCTGACCGGCGTCACCGCCAAGCAGGCCGGCCAGTTCGGCGGCACCCTGCGCATCCCCGGGATGCGCCTGTTCAACGACGACGCCCCCTACAGCGACAAGTAGCGGACGCCACAAGGACCGTGGGGCGGCCCTCCGGAAGGAGGACCGCCCCACGGGCGTTCAGGCCTGACGGGTGCTCACTCGCCCCGGGTGCCCAGGTGGTGCACCTGCACCATGTTGGTGGTGCCGGGGACGCCGACCGGGACACCGGCGGTGACGATGACGGTGTCGCCCTCGCCGAGCCGGCCGAGCTTCAGCAGCTCCCGGTCGACCTGCGCGACCATCGCGTCGGTGGTGGCCACCTGCTCCGTGACGTACGCCTCGACGCCCCAGCTCAGCGAGAGCTGGTTGCGGGTGGCGCTGTCCGGGGTGAAGGCGATCACCGGGATCGGCGAGCGGTAGCGGGACAGCCGGCGGGCGGTGTCGCCGGACTTGGTGAAGGCGACCAGCGCCTTGCCGTCCAGGAAGTCGCCCAGCTCGCACGCGGCGCGGGCGACGGAGCCGCCCTGGGTGCGCGGCTTGCGGCCCGGGTTGAGCGGCTGGAGGCCCTGGGCGAGCAGCTCGCCCTCGGCCGTCTCGCAGATCCGGGCCATGGTGCGGACGGTCTCGACGGGGTACTTGCCGACGCTCGACTCGGCGGACAGCATGACCGCGTCGGCGCCGTCCAGGATGGCGTTGGCGACGTCGGAGACCTCGGCGCGGGTCGGGCGCGAGGCGTGGATCATCGACTCCATCATCTGGGTGGCGACGATGACCGGCTTGGCGTTGCGGCGGGCCAGGGTGATCAGCTGCTTCTGGACCAGCGGCACCCGCTCCAGCGGGTACTCCACGGCCAGGTCGCCGCGGGCGACCATGATGGCGTCGAAGGCGAGGACGATCTCCTCCATGGCCTCGACGGCCTGCGGCTTCTCGATCTTGGCGATGACCGGCACGCGGATGCCGACCTCGTCCATGACCTCGTGGACGTCCTTGATGTCGTCCGCGTTGCGGACGAAGGACAGGGCGATCATGTCGACGCCCAGGCGCAGCGCGAAGCGCAGGTCGTCCTTGTCCTTCTCGGACAGGGCGGGCACGTTCACGGCCGCGCCGGGCAGGTTGATGCCCTTGTTGTTCGAGAGCACGCCGCCCTCGATCACCACGGTCTTCACCCGCGGGCCGTCGACGCTGACGACCTCCAGGGCGATGACGCCGTCGTTGATCAGGATCGGGTCGCCGGCCTTCACGTCGCCGGGCAGGCCCTTGTAGGTGGTGCCGCAGATGTGCTGGTCACCGGGGACGTCCTCGGTGGTGATGGTGAACTCGTCGCCGTTGTCGACGGTCACCGGGCCGTTGGCGAAGGTCGCCAGACGGATCTTCGGACCCTGGAGGTCGGCCAGGACGCCGATGGCCTTGCCGGTGTCCTCCGAGACCTGGCGGACCTTGCGGTACCGCTCCTCGTGGTCCGCGTGGTTGCCGTGGCTCATGTTCAGTCGGGCGACGTTCATGCCCGCTTCGACGATGGCCTTCAGCTGTTCGTAGGAGTCCGTCGCCGGACCCAGGGTGCAGACAATTTTCGCTCGGCGCATATGGATCAGTCTATCCGTTCGTGTTATAGGTGCATTCGGCACGCACCGGGAGGAATCGCCGACGAAAGCTTCCGAGGAGTGAGACGGATCCGTGTCAGTCCTCGGACTCCCGGCGTTCCCGGTGCACCAGCGCGAAGGTCTGTCGGGCGATCTCCAGCTCCTCGTCGGTGGGCACCACGGCGACCGCCACCCGGGCGTACTCGGGCGAGACGATCCGGGCCTCGCCGGACCGCACCGAGTTCAGTTCCGGGTCGACGGCGATGCCCAGTTCCTCCAGTCCCGCGGTGGCCGCCGCGCGCACCGGCGCCGCGTTCTCCCCGACCCCGGCGGTGAACGCGATCGCGTCCACCCGGCCGAGCACCGCGTAGTAGCCGCCGATGTACTTGCGCAGCCGGTGGACGTACGAGTCGAACGCGAGCTTCGCGTCCGCGTCCCCCTCGTCGGCCCGGCGCATGATCTCGCGCATGTCGTTCTCGCCGCACAGCCCGCGCAGGCCGCTGCGGCGGTTGAGCAGGTCGTCGATCTCGTCCACGGACAGCCCGCCGACCCGGTGCAGGTGGAACACCACGCCGGCGTCGATGTCGCCCGACCGGGTGCCCATGACCAGGCCCTCCAGCGGGGTCAGGCCCATCGAGGTGTCCACGCAGCGGCCGCCGGCGACGGCCGAGGCGGAGGCGCCGTTGCCCAGGTGCAGCACGATCACGTTGACCTCGGCCGGGTCCTTGCCGAGCAGCCGGGCGGTGGCCCGCGAGACGTACTGGTGCGAGGTGCCGTGGAAGCCGTAGCGGCGCACCCGGTGCCGGTCGGCGACGTCCTTGTCGATCGCGTACCGGGCCGAGTACTCGGGCATCGAGGCGTGGAAGGCGGTGTCGAAGACGGCCACCTGGGGGAGGTCGGGGCGCAGGGCCCGGGCGACCTCGATGCCGGTGATGTTGGCCGGGTTGTGCAGCGGGGCGACCGGGATCAGCCGGCGGATCTCCTTGAGCACGTCGTCGGTGATCACGGTCGGCTCGGTGAACCGCAGGCCGCCGTGCACCACCCGGTGGCCGATCGCGGCCAGCTCGGGGGAGTCCAGCCCGACGCCGTCGGCGGACAGCTCCTCGGCGACGGCCTTGAGCGCGGCGGCGTGGTCCGGGAAGGCCTGGACGGTCTCGCGCGGCCCGCCGGTGCGCGGGGTGTGCACCAGCCGCCCGCCGGCCTCGCCGATCCGCTCGACCAGTCCGGCGGCCAGCCTGGCCCCGTCCAGCATGTCGATCAGCTGGTACTTCACCGACGAGGAGCCGGCGTTCAGGACGAGGACGCGGGTGCCCTTGCTCATGCGGGGAGCTCCTTGCTGTCCGACGCGAGGTCCTGGGAGGTGCGGTCCTGGGAGGCGTCGTCCTGGGACTGGATGGCGGTGATCGCGACGGTGTTGACGATGTCCTGCACCAGCGCCCCGCGGGAGAGGTCGTTGACGGGCTTGCGCAGTCCCTGGAGCACCGGGCCGACGGCGACGGCCCCGGCCGAGCGCTGGACCGCCTTGTAGGTGTTGTTGCCGGTGTTGAGGTCCGGGAAGATCAGCACGGTGGCCCGCCCGGCCACCGGGGAGCCCGGCAGCTTGGTGGCCGCGACCCGGGCGTCCACCGCCGCGTCGTACTGGATCGGGCCCTCGACCAGGATGTCCGGCCGCAGCTCGCGGACCAGCTCGGTGGCCTTGCGGACCTTGTCGACGTCCGCGCCGGAGCCGGAGGTGCCGGTCGAGTACGAGAGCATCGCGACCCGCGGCTCCACCCCGAACTGGGCGGCGGTGGCGGCCGACTGGATGGCGATGTCGGCCAGCTGCTGGGCGTCCGGGTCGGGGTTGACCGCGCAGTCGCCGTACACCAGCACCCGGTCGGCCAGGCACATGAAGAAGACCGAGGAGACGATCGAGGCGCCCGGCGAGGTCTTGATCACCTCGAAGGCGGGCCGGATGGTGGCGGCGGTGGAGTGCGCCGCGCCGGAGACCATGCCGTCCGCGATGCCCTCCTGGACCATCAGGGTGCCGAAGTACGAGACGTCGGTGACCACGTCCAGGGCCAGTTCGACGGTCATCCCCTTGTGGGCGCGCAGCTTCGCGTACAGCTCGGCGAACTGGCGGCGCAGCGGGCTGGTGGCCGGGTCGACGATCCGCACCTGGGCGCGGTCGGCGGTGGGGTCCTCGGCGGGGAGGTCGATGCTCAGGCTCGACGCCTTGCGGCGGACGGCGTCCGCCTCGCCGAGCAGGGTGAGGTCGCAGATGTTGCGGCGCAGCAGGATCTCGGCGGCGCGCAGCACCCGCTCCTCGGTGCCCTCCGGCAGGACGACGTGCCGGCGGGTGCCCCGGGCGCGCTCCAGCAGCTCGTGCTCGAACATCATCGGGGTGACCCGCTCGGACCGGCCGACCTCGATCAGGTTGGTCAACTCGGCGGTGTCGACGTGCAGTTCGAACAGGCCGAGGGCGATCTCGGCCTTCCGGGGGCTGGCCGAGGTGAGCTTGCCCTCCAGGTGGGTCAGGTGGGCGGCGGTGGGCCAGCTGCCCTCGGGGACGACCGCGACCGGGGTGCCGGGGGCGAGCCGGGCGGCCAGTGCCATCACGTTGGGGCCGGGGTGCTGGCCGAGCGTCAGCAGCACGCCGGCGATCGGCGGGGCGCCGGCGGCGTGCGCGGCCAGCGAGCCGATCACCAGGTCGGCGCGGTCCCCGGGGGTGACCACCAGGGCGCCCTCGGTCAGCGCGTCCAGGAAGGTGGGCAGCATGGCGCCGCCGAAGACGTAGCCGCGCACGTCCCGGGCGAGGCCGGCGGCGTCCCCGAGCAGCACCTCGGCGCCGGTCGCCTCGACCAGCTGGGCGACGGTGGGCGCGGCCAGGGCCGGCTCCTCCGGGATGACGTAGGCGGGGACGGGCAGCTTCTCGGTGAGGGTGCGCTGGATGCGCTGCTTGGCGCCGGGGGCGACCCGGTTGGCGATCATCGCCAGGGTCTGGCAGCCGAGGTCGGTGTAGGCGCGGTGGGCGCCCAGCAGCTCGGCGACCACCGTCTCGGGGTCCTCGCCGTGCCCGCCGACCACCGGCAGCACGGCGGCGCCGAACTCGTTGGCCAGGCGGGCGTTGAAGGCGAGTTCGTCCGGGATGCTGGTGTCGGCGAAGTCGGTGCCGAGCACCAGGACGGCCTGGCAGCGCCGCTCCAGCGCGTGGAAGCGGTCGACCAGGGCGGAGACCAGTTCGTCCTGCCCGTGGGCGGCCTGGAGGGCGGCGGCCTCCTCGTAGCCGAGGCCGTACAGCTCGCTGCTGGGCAGGTCGAGCCGGTAGCGGCCGCGCAGCAGCTCGACCACGTGGTCGGAGCCCGGCTGCCCGGGGGCGGCGTGCACCAGCGGGCGGAACACCCCGACCCGGTCCACCTGGCGGGTGAGCAGTTCCATGACCCCGAGTTCGACCGCCTGGCGGCCGTCCCCCCGGTCGATGCCGGTCACGTACACGCTGCGCGCCACGTGGTTGTCTCCGTCCCGTCGTCTCGGAAAGTGGTCATATCGACCATACCTTCGCACCCCGAACGGGTGTCCGCGAGCAGAGCGACGGGGTTCGGGCAAGGGGCGGAGGTCCCGCCCCGGGTGCCCGCCGACGGGG
>NZ_JBHVEU010000302.1:0-10890 GCF_042802075.1 Kitasatospora sp. NPDC057518 | reverse complement strand
GGGGTACGCCCCGGTGCCGCTCTTCCGCTGCTCAGCCGCGCAGCCGGGCCAGCCAGGCCTCGACCTCGTCGGAGCGGCGCGGGAGGTCGGCGGAGAGGTTCTCGTTGCCGTCCTCGGTGACCAGGATGTCGTCCTCGATCCGCACCCCGATGCCCCGGTACTCCTCCGGCACCGTCAGGTCGTTCTCCTGGAAGTAGATGCCCGGCTCGACGGTGAGCACCATGCCCGGCTCCAGCGGGCCGTCGACGTGCTCCTCGGTGCGGGAGTGGGCGCAGTCGTGGACGTCGATGCCCAGCATGTGGCCGGTGCCCGCCAGGGTGAAGCGGCGGTGCAGGCCCAGCTCGTACACCTTGTCGGCGCTCAGGTCGCCGAACAGGCCCCAGGCGGTGAGGTGTTCGGCGAGCTCGCGCTGGGCGGCGTGGTGGAAGTCGCGGAACCGCCCGCCCGGCCGGACGGCCGCGATGCCGGCCTCCTGGGCCGCGTACACGGCGTCGTAGACCTTGCGCTGGAGCTCGGTGAAGCGGCCGCTGACCGGGAGGGTGCGGGTGACGTCGGCGGTGTAGAGGTGGTTGGTCTCCACGCCGGCGTCGAGCAGCAGGAGGTCGCCGGGGCGGGCGTGGCCGTTGTTGCGCACCCAGTGCAGGGTGGTGGCGTGCGGGCCGGCCGCGGCGATGGTGCTGTAGCCCACGCTGTTGCCCTCGACCCGGGCGCGGACGAAGAAGGTGCCCTCGATCAGCCGCTCGGCGGTCTCGGAGTCGGTGCCGAGGACGCGGACCACGTCCTCGAAGCCGCGGGCGGTGGCGGCGCAGGCGAAGCGCAGCTCCTCGATCTCGAACGCGTCCTTGACCAGGCGCAGTCCGGACAGGAAGACCTCGAACTCCTCGTCCCGCTCGGCGGTGATCCGGTCCGCGAGGGCCTCCTCGACGCCCGCGTCGTGGCGGCGCAGCACGCGCGCCGGGCCGGTGGCGGCGCGCAGGTCCGCGCGGGCGGTGCGCACGTCCCGGCAGGGCAGGCCGAACAGCCGCTCGCTCTCGGTCAGGCTGTTGCGGCGGCCGTCCCACAGCTCGCCGTGGCCGTCCAGCCAGAACTCGCCGTTGTCGGTGCGGGAGCGGTCGCGCAGGTAGAGCACGGCCTCGTGGCCGCTCTCCCCGGTCGGGGCGAGCACCAGGACGCCGTCCTCGGACTGGTCGCCGGTCAGGTAGGCGTAGTCGGAGGAGGGGCGGAACGGGTAGTCGGTGTCGTTGGCCCGCACCTTGGGGTTGCCGGCCGGGACGACCAGCAGCTCGCCGGGGAAGGCGGCGGACAGCGCGGCGCGGCGGCGGGCGGTGTGCGCGGCCTGGGGGACGGGCTCCAGGGCGGTGCGCTCGGTGTCGGCCCAGCCCTGCTTCATGCTCTCCGCGAGCTCGTCCGTGACCCCGCGGGTCAGGCCGTTCTTCCGGTACTTGATGGTCTCGGCGGGCTCGGTGGTCTCGGCGGGCTCGGTCACTGCGGTCTCCTGGTGAGGGTGAGGGCAGCGGGGTGTTTCGCTACGCTGCCCCGTCCGTCGGTGTGCGTCCCGTACGGTATATCGAACACTGCCGCAAGAGAAGAGGCCCAGCGTGAACGACGCCGAGGAATCCGTCCGGGGCGTCCTCGCCGCCAACCTGAAGCGGGTGCGGGCCCAGCGCGGACTGTCGCTGTCCGAGCTGTCCCGGCGGGCCGGGGTGGGCAAGGCGACGCTCTCCCAGCTGGAGTCCGGGGCCGGCAACCCAACGCTGGAGACGGTGCTCGGGCTGTCCCGGGTGCTCGGCGTGCCGATCTCCGACCTGGTCGAGGCCCGGCCGGCCGGCGAGGTGACGGTGGTGCGGGCGGCCGAGGCCGAGGTGCTCAGCGGGCGGGGCGTCGACCTGCGGCCGCTGCGCCGGATCGAGTCCGGGGACACCGTGTTCGAGCTCTACGACCAGGTGGTGCGCACCGGCGCCGCGCAGGAGTCCGGCGGCCACACCGGCACCGAGCACACCGTCGTCCAGGCCGGCCGGCTGGGCGTGCGGGTGGACGGCCGCGAGATCGAGCTGGGCCCGGGCGACTACATCGGCTTCGACGCCGCGCTCCCGCACGCCTACACCGCGCTGGACGGCGAGCCGGTCCGCTCGGTGCTGGTGCTGCAGTACCGGGCCGAGCAGCACGGCCACCTCGCCGAGGCCTCGCCGGTCCGGCCGGCCGTGTGGGGGCTCTGGCACTGACGCTCCGGCGTCCGGCGGCCCGGCAGGCGCTTCGGCGGCTGGCTCGGTGGCCGGTTCGATGGACGGTCGGATCGTTCGGAATACCGAACGAGCGGGTGGGTGCGGCAGGATGATCATCATGACGGACGCACTCACCTGGCTCGCCGAACTCGAATCGATCGCCTACGGAGGTTACAGCGTCGTGCTCGCCCGCGGCCTGGAGCCGGAGGAACTGGCGGCCCGGCTCGCCGAAGGGCTCCCGGAGCGCACGGCGCGGCCGCTCGACGAGCTCACCGCCGAGGACCTGGTGGAGGAGTACGAGCTGGAGTTCGCCGGCGGCATCGAGGACATCGCGCTGCACCACGGGCGCAGCGGCGACCTCGCCTTCGCGGTGGCGTACGGCTACTGGCAGGGGGAGCTGAGCGTCCGGCCGGAGGTCTCGCGCGGCGGCGCCGAGGTCTACCACCTGGAGTTCGAGGAGGAGAACGGCAAGCCGGTGCCGCCGTTCTTCAGCGCCCACCGGGACGGGCGGGAGGTCTGCTCCCTCAACCTCCACCTGGACCCCTCCTGGGGCCCCGGCGACGTCCAGGGCGAGCCGGCCACCGCCGCCGCCCTGACGGCCGAGCTGGCCGCCGTCGGCCTGCCCGACCACGATCGCGCGGGCGACGACCTCCACCGCACCTGCCTGGAGGTGCTCGGCCGCCACTTCGGCCTCACCCTGCCGCGCGACCTGGTGCGGGAGGCCGAGCTCCCGGCCCTCCTGCTGGAGACCGACTGACGGGGGCGGCCGGCCGGGACTCCGGCCGGCGCGCCCCCTGCCCTGACCCTGATCCCCCCGGCGGCCGCCGAGGAGGGGGCGCGCCGGGCGGGGTGGGGTGCGGGGTCAGGGCCGTTCGTCAGCCGTTCGTCAGCGACCCGGAGCGGGTCCGCCAGGCCTTGTCATCGGCGCGCTTGAAGGAGCGTGACATCGCTGATCAACTCCCCTCTCCGACGGGTGACTTGGCGGGCTCCCGTGCTCACCGGGGTGCCTGACGCCGATTCTGCGCGAGGTCGGTGGGCGAGGAGAATCCCAGAAATCTGGGACATGTCCGTGCCACCCTTCGCCGTGAAGGCCCGTTCGGGCGCGAGGGCGGTCGGCCTGGACTCCGAGGTGTGCGGCCCGAAGCCCGAGCCGGGGTGAATCGGGGCGAACCGGCTCGGGCCGGGACGAACCGTCCCGAGCCGGGCCCCGGGTGCGTCAACCCGCCGTGCGGATGTCCGCCCTGGGGCGCGAACTGCGCGGGAACGGCCCGTGAATTGTTCCCCGGTCGGGTGACGGTGCGGCCGGTCGGTGGGGCCCTGCGGGCATCATGGGCCGCGACACGGGACGTCGCGGAACAGGGAGTCGACCGATGGGTAGGCCGATGGCGGAGTTCGGTTGCGCGAAGTGCTACGGCGAGGACGAACGGGCGGTGTGGGGGCGGCAGCGGGAGGGCTTCGAGCACGAGGCGGAAGTGGTGGACGGCTCGCGCTTCGCCGTCAACCTGCGGCGCTGCCTGGGATGTTCGCAGCGGTTCGTGTGGATCTTCACCGAGGTCGTCGACTGGATGGGCGGGGACGACGCCCAGTACGTGACGATCATGCCGGTGACCCCTGAGGAGGCCGCCGGCCTGAGGAGCGGCACCCTGCGCCCCCACGCCCTCGGCGCCCTCGGTCGCGACCGCCGCCACCTGAACCACGACTGGCCCACCGGCGGCCCGGCCCGACTGCACTGGCGCTCCGGCCGCTTCCTCGTCGCCGGGGCCCGCTGAGCAGTGGTGCCGCCGCCCTGCCGAAGCGGCAGGGCGGCGAGGGAGTCAGACGCTCCCGAACTCGCCGGACTTGACGCCCGCGATGAAGGACTGCCAGGCGTCCGTACCGAAGGCGAGCTGCGGGCCGTCAGGGTCCTTGCTGTCGCGGACGGGGAGGACACCCGGGAGGCCGGGGGCGACCTCGACGCACTGGCCGCCGCCGTCGCTGTACGAGGACTTCAACCAGGAGGCGGGCTTGACCGTCGCGATGGGGAACATGGCTTGGATCTCCTTGAGCCGGGTGCGGATGAGCGCCAGCGAGTCCGCACATGAGAGGGCTTGGGCCTGGAGCCAATCGTAAACCCTTGACAGGGAACGGATCTTGTCCTCGTCGTCCCGCTCGACGGCGGCGTCGAGTGGGACGACGAAGCGCGCTGGCTCACCGACACCGAACAGTGAGATGCCCCATGAGCAGCATGATCGACAAGATCACGGCGGAGGACCGTCGCGCCGCGGCCGACGTCCTCGACGACCTCCAGGCCGTCCTGAACGCCGCCGACGTGAAACTCCCGTCCCTCGGCATCGACTGGCGCTCGGCCAAGGCCACCGGCGTCATCCTGATCGACCTCGGGGCCGCCCGGCCGGACGTCATCGAGCGGCTGGTCGTCGTCCTTCGCAGAGGTATGCGGCCGTAGCCGGAGCCGGTGTCATCACCGCCGGAAGCCTCGTGTTCGCGGCATCGGTCCTCCTGCTGATTCCCGAGCGCGTGCCTCCGGTGGCGAGCGCCCTGGTGTTCGTCCTCGTCTTCCTCGCCGCCTCGACGGGCGCGTTCATGCTCGTGGCGGGCTGGATGAGAGTACGTGCATAGCAGCGCGGGCTTCGAGTCGTCTCGAAGCCCGCGCCGAATTCCCCGTCCCTCAGGTGCCGTTGAGGGCGTAGCTGCGGAACGTGGCGAGCAGGGGCAGGACTTCGGTCTTGCTCGGGTCCTCGGTGACGGCCCGCATCGCGTCGATCACCGTGTGGGCGATGATCTTGATGACGGGGAGGTCCTCCGCCGGCGCCAGGGTGCCCCAGGCCTTGAGGGTCTGGGTGAGCAGGGCGCTCATCCGGGCACCGATGTTGGAACTGACGGCGTCGGAGATCTCCGCGATCTCCTCGTCGCTCATGGTGGCGCGCAGCCCGAACGCGAGCGCCATCAGGGTGTCCATGGCGTGCTCGCCGTACGCGGCGACCAGCGCCGGGAGCGGCCGTTCACCGGGCCCGCTCGCCGCCAGGGCGGTCAGTGCCTCGTCGTCGTCCTTGAACGCCGCCTCCAGGGCGGCCAAGGCCCGCAGGGCCTCGTCTGCGGTGAGCCCGTCTGTCATGGAAGAACGGTATTGAGCCATCCCGGCTTCCGACAGTGGCGGAAGCCGGGATCACCCCTTCGAGCGAAGCGGGCCCTATTCGGGCCGGTACGCGCCCTCGAAGTGCTCCGCATCCCAGCCGCCGCCCAGCGCGTGGGCGAGCGAGGTGCAGGCGAGGGCGGCGAAGTCCTCGGCGTGGCCCGCCCGTTCCGCCAGAATGATCGACATGACGATCCGTGGAGTGCTGTTCGATGTCGATGGAACCCTGTACGACTACGAGAAGGCCGAGGAGTTCGGTCTTCACGAACACCTGGTGGCCGAAGAGCTCTCCGACCGGTTCGAGTCGCCGGCGGAGGCGCTGCGTGTGTGGCGGGAAGTCAGGGAGGAGGAGTACCCGCGCTTCCTGAGCGGCGAGTTGACGTTCGCCGCCCAGAAGGCCGCACGAATACGGCGATTCCTCGCCCAGGCCGGGGTGGTCGGCGCACTTGAGGTGACGGACGAGGCGGCTACGGCGTGGTTCGCGAGCTACGCGGTACGGAGGGATGCGGTCCGGCGGGCGTTCGACGATGCCCAACCGACGCTGGGCGCGTTGGCGGGTCGATTCCGACTCGGTGTCGTATCGAACTCGGTGACCGCGCACCAGCGCGCGAAGCTGGAAGCGATCGGGCTGCTCGGCTACTTCACGGAGCCGTTGGTCTGCTCCCAGGAACACGGTGCCGCCAAGCCGGCGGCGAGCATCTTCCTGGCGGGCTGCGAGGCCCTGGGATTGGCGCCCGCCGAGGTGGCCTACGTGGGTGACGACTACGAGAAGGACGCGCTCGGAGCGCGGGACGCAGGGTTGCGGGCCGTCTGGCTGGACCGCTCGGTTTCCCGAGGGCCCGGTGCCGTGGACGCGGGTATCCGGGTGATCGCCTCGTTGACGGAACTGACGGGTTTGTGATCGGGCAGGTGGCGCACTGGAGCGGCACTGGACCGACAGCCGTACCGCGGGAGGTTCCGGGATCGGCTTCGCGCCCTCGACGAGGCCCGGCCTAGTCGGGCCGGTGGGCGTGCGCGAACTGCTCGGCATTCCAGGTGCCGCCGAGTTCGGGGGCGAGTGCGGTGACGGCGAGTGCGGCGAAGTCCTCGGCGCGGCCCGCGCGTTCCGGGAGGGCGCCGAGGAGGGGGGCGCCGGCGGAGCGGGGCAGGTCGGCGAGGTTGCAGCGCTCGGCGAGGCCGGGCTCGGCGGGCCAGGAGCCGACGAGCACGCCCGCGAGGGGGAGTTCGCGGGCCGCCAGGGCCTCCGCCGTGAGGGAGACGATGTTGAGCGTGCCGAGTCCGGCGGAGGCGATCAGCAGCACCTCGGCCGGAAGCCCGGCGTCGAGCACCGCCCGGGCCTGGTCGGCGAGGGTGCGGCCCTCGTCGTCGTAGCGGACCAGCAGTCCGCCCGCGCCCTCCACCAGTACCAGGTCGTGGGTGGCGGCCAGTTCGGCGACCTCGGTCACCACCTCGGCGGGGGAGAGGTACGGCATCCCGGCCCGCCGGGCCGCGGTGTCGGGTGCCAGCGGCTCGGGGTAGCGCACCAGTTCACGGATCGTCAGTTCGCCTGCCAGGCGCCGGACTTCGGCCGCGTCCCCGGGCTCCTCCGGCGAGACGCCGGTCTGCCCCGGCTTGAGCACCGCGACCTTCCGCCCGGCCCGCAGCGCCGCCGAGGCGACGGCCGCGGTGGCGACGGTCTTGCCGACGTCGGTGTTGGTCCCCGTCACGAACAGGATGCGCGCGTTCATCCGGACACCGCCGCGGCGGTCACGGCGGCGGCGATGCGTGCCACGTCCTCGTCCTCCGTCACATAGGGGGGCATGGTGTAGATCAGGTCCCGGAAGGGCCGCAGCCACACGCCTTCGCGCGCCGCCGCCTCGGTCGCCGCCGGGACGTTCACGGGGTGGTCCAACTGCACGACGCCGATGGCGCCCTGGACCCGTACGTCCTGTACGCCGGGCAGTCCGGCCGCGGCCGCGAGGCCCTCGGCCAGTCCGGACTCGATGCGCTTGACCTCCACCGACCAGTCCTGCCCGAGCAGCAGCTCCAGCGAGGCGTTGGCGACGGCGCAGGCCAGCGGGTTGCCCATGAACGTCGGCCCGTGGGCGAGCACCGGCACCTCGCCGCGGCTGATCCCGTCGGCGACCTCGCTCGTGCACAGCGTGGCGGCCAGCGTCAGGTAGCCGCCGGTCAGCGCCTTGCCCAGGCACATCACGTCCGGCGAGACGCCCGCGTGGTCGGCGGCGAACAGCGCGCCGCTGCGCCCGAAGCCGGTGGCGATCTCGTCGAAGACCAGCAGCACCCCGTACCGGTCGCACAGGTCGCGCAGCATCCGCAGGTAGGCCGGCGAGTGGAAGCGCATCCCGCCGGCGCCCTGGACCACCGGTTCGACGATGACGGCGGCCAGCTCGTCGGCGTGCCGGGCCATCAGCTCCTCGAACCGCGCCGCGTACGCGGGGTCGAGCGGGGCGTCGAACCCGGCCGGCGGCTCGGGGGCGAACAGCTGGCCGGGCAGCACCCCACCCCACAGGTGGTGCATCCCGCCGTCCGGGTCGCACACCGACATCGGGTGGAAGGTGTCCCCGTGGTAGCCGCCGCGCCAGGTGAGCAGCCGGCGCTTGGCCGGACGGCCGATGGACTGCCAGTACTGGAGGCACATCTTCATCGCGACCTCGACGGCCACCGAGCCCGAGTCGGCGAGGAAGACGTGCCGCAGCGGCTCCGGGGTGATCTCCACCAGCGTGGCCGCCAGCCGGACGGCGGGCTCGTGGGTGAGCCCGCCGAACATCACGTGGCTCATCCGCCCCAGCTGGTCGCGCACGGCCTCGTCCAGCACCGGGTGCCGGTAGCCGTGGATCGCCGCCCACCAGGACGACATCCCGTCGACCAGCTCGCGCCGCCCGCCCGCGACCGGTTCGGCCAGGCGCAGCCGGACCCCGGAGGCGGACTCGACCACGTACGGGGTGGCGGTCCCGGGCATCGGCCCGTACGGGTGCCAGACGTGGGCGCGGTCGAGGGCGAGCAGGTCGGTCGCGGATGCGGGCGGCTGGAGCATGGTGCGTTCTCCGGAGGAGTCGGAACTGTCAGGCGTTGGGCGCGAGTTCGGTGCCGGCGCCGCGGCGGCGGACCTTCACCAGGTCGCTGCGGAGCTCGTCGTCCGGGGCCTCCGCGGCTTCTGCGGTCTCCGCGGCCTCTGCGGCCGACGAGGAGGGGGCGTGGGCGTGCCCGCCGCACGGCCCGCAGCCGCCGCCGCTGCCGCACGCGGAGGCCGCGCTGCCGCAGCCGCCGGAGGCGTGGCCGGCCTGGGCGGCCTCGGCGACGTCCGCGCGGTGGCGCGGCAGGGTGGCCTCGCCGGCGCCCTCGACCTCGAAGCCGGCGTCCTTGATCATGTCGAGGTCGGTCTGCCCGGCCTGGCCCTCGCTGGTCAGGTAGTCGCCGAGGAAGATGGAGTTGGCGATGTGCAGGCCGAGCGGCTGCATCGAGCGCAGGTGCACCTCGCGCCCGCCCGCGATCCGTACCTCGGTGTCCGGGTTGACGAAGCGGACCATCGCCAGGATGCGCAGGCAGCGCTGCGGGGTGAGGTTCCACTCCTTGGCGAGCGGGGTGCCCTCGAACGGGATCAGGAAGTTGACGGGGACGGAGTCCGAGCCCAGCTCGCGCAGCGCGAAGACGACGTCGACCAGGTCCTCGTCGCTCTCGCCCATGCCGGCGATCAGGCCGGAGCAGGCGGACAGCCCGGCGCCGTGCGCCTTCTGCACCGTGTCGACCCGGTCCGCGTAGGTGTGGGTCTTGGTGATGGTGCCGTAGGTGCCCTCGGAGGTGTTGAGGTTGTGGTTGTAGGCGTCGGCGCCGGCCGCCTTGAGCCGCTCCGCCTGGTTGTCGGAGAGCAGGCCGAGGCAGACGCAGATCTCGACCTCGGGGTCGGCGTCCTTGATGGCGGCCATGGTGTCGGTGACCCGGTCGATGTCGCGGTCCGTCGGGCCGCGGCCGCTGGCGACCAGGCAGACCCGCTTGGCGCCGCCGGCCACCCCGGCGCGGGCGGCGTCGGCGGCCTGGTCCGGCTTGAGCCAGGTGTACTTGAGGATCTCGGCCTTGGACCCGAGCCGCTGCGAGCAGTACGAGCAGTCCTCCGGGCAGAGCCCGCTCTTCAGGTTCACCAGGTAGTTGAGCTTGACCCGGCGGCCGAACCAGCGGCGGCGCACCTTGCCGGCGGCGGCGACCACGTCGAGCAGCTCGTCGTCGGTGGTGGCGAGGACGGCCAGGGCCTCCTCGCGGGTCGGGACTTCGCCGCGCAGGCCCTTGGCGGTGAGGGTATCGAGCAGATCCATGGGGCGATCCTGCCTGGTGGCGATCGAGCGGCGCCAGAGCAAACCCGCCAGAAGATCGGTGTGAGGATGTGCCGATTGCCACAGTGTCGAAGGTCACGGCTCCGCCGCTGGTCACGAGCTTGACGCGGGGCCGGACCTCCGGTTACCGGCCGGTAGCGATCGGGATGGCGAGCGGGGTGCCGGACGGTCGGCGGCCGACCGGCGGCCGACCGGCGGCGGGCCGGCGGCGGGCCGGTGGCGGGCCGGTGGCGGCCTCCGGCGGACGATGATCCACAACCCCCGACCCCGTGATCCACGCCACGCCGGGGGTGCTTAGAATCTGCGCCATGACCACGCAGGGGGAGCACACCCCGACTCCGGGAGAAGGCCGGGACGACCGGGCAGGGCAGCGGACCGGCGGGGGCGCCGACACCGACGGGGGGACGGACCTCAGGCGGGGCCGCCGGCTGACGGGCCGTCGAGCGGCCGGCTGGATCGTCGTCGTCGGAGTGGTCGCGGCCGGCGGATGGCTCATCACCCGCCCGATGCCCGGCGACTACATACCCGGGCTCGGCCCGTCCACCAAGGACTCGTCCGCGACACCGCGCGTGGTGGGCGCCCCGCCGCCGCGCACCGACCCCGAGGCCCTCAATGTCGACAACCTCTTCCCCGCCCAGCGGCCGGTCGAGGTCGGCGCCTTCAAGGCGCGGCGCAACGGCGTCCGGCAGGGCGAGAACTGCGTCGAGGTGCTCCAGGACCGCGGCCAGGACCCGCTGAAGGACACCGGCTGCCAGGGCTACCTGACGGTCAGCTTCAGCGGCCAGGACCACCCGGTGCTCAGCAGCGTCACCCTGCTGCGCTTCCCCGACCAGCCCTCCGCCGCCAGGGCCGCCGACGCCCTGCGGACCAAGCCCGGGGCGGTCGCCTTCATGCTCGCCGACACCACCACCGGCCCCGTCCAGGCCCCGGGTGCCAAGCAGGGCGGCGACCCGCGGGTCGAGGCGGTCGGGCACTACGTGACCGTCACCAGCTCGCGGCCCGGCGACGGCCGCCCGGCGGGCTCCGCCCCGAGCGGCACCGGGGCGCCGACCACGCCCGGCCAGCCGGCCACCGGCGCGGCGCCCAGCACCGAGCAGACCCTGGACGAGGCCACCCGGGCGCTCTCCTACGCGGCGGGGTCGCCGTTCGCCTGGATGTGACGGCGCTCCCCGGCTGCGACGGCGGCCCGTTCTGACGTGACGACGCCCCCGGA
>NZ_JBHVEU010000301.1:0-10893 GCF_042802075.1 Kitasatospora sp. NPDC057518 | reverse complement strand
CGCCCTCCCCGGGCGGGGGCGCTCGCCGTTTCCGGCGCGCCCTCGGTCGCTCAGCGCTCCCTCGGCCCCGTGGTGCAGGGCAGCGGCGACCACAGCGGACAGGCCACCGGGCCCTGCGGCGGGGGAGCGGCTCCCCGGGTCGCCGCCGGCAGCTCCCAGCGCGCGGCCGCCTGCGGCCGCGGATCCACCAGGACGGCCTCCAGACCGGGCGCCGGGCTGCACCAGATGCTGGTGATGCCGTTCGGTGCCCCGTCGGGCAGCAGCGGCACACCCGGCCCCGCCGCGTTCGCCGCGTCCGCCGAGTCCGCCGCCTCCGACCCGGGGGCGGGCGGAGCGGCGGGCAGACAGGCCGCGGGCGTCGGTGGGGCGGACGGCCGGAACAGCCCCGCCGGGCGCACCCCCGCCAGGGTCGCCAGCACCGCCCCGCCCACCGCGAGCGTCAGCAGCGCCGCCGCACCCGTCCGGCTCGCCGTCCAGAGCCGGTGCCGGGCCCGCAGCACCGCCACCGGCGCACGGTGCGGCTCCGGGCAGCCGCGCACCGCCGCCCGGTGCAGCAGCCCGCTCAGCCCGTCCGCGAAGCCCGGCTCCGCCGGATCCGGCCCGACCAGCTCCGGCACCCACTGCGCCAGCGCCGCCCGCGCCGCCCACACCCGCCCCTCGGCCGCCGCCTGGGTGGACTCCACCTCCACCGCGACCGCCGCCGCCGGGAACCCCAGGCCGTCGTGCAGCACCAGCGCCCGGCGCTGGGGACGGGACAGCCGCTTCAGCGCCTTCAGCAGCGCCCGGTCCCGGTCGGTCAGCCGGTCGTGGTCCGGCAGCACCGCCTGCGACTCGTCGGCCGGCCGCACCCTGATCCGCCGGTGCGGCAGCCCCCAGGCGTGCGACCGCCGGGGCCCGCCCCGGTGCCACGGGGACAGCGCCAGCTCGCAGGCGCGCACCCGCACCCACCCCTCCGGGTTCCCCGAAGCGGTGACCGCGCCCCAGCTTCGGCGCGCCTCCCCGAACGCCCGCCGGACGCAGTGCACCGCCCGGTGCCGGCAGGCGGTCAGCAGGAACACCTGCTGCACCAGCCGGGTGTGGACGGTCTCGTAGAGCTCCTCGAAGGTGACCGCCGGGGCCTCCGCGTCGAGGTCGTCCTCCGCGCTCGAGGGCGCGGCGGCGGCCAGCGCCGCCCGGCCGGGGCTGACGGGGCCGCGCCCGGTGGGGGTGGCGTGCTCCTTCGGTGCCTGACCGGGGTCGGCGGACGCGCGCTCCACGGGGTCGGGTGCCGGCCGCGCTCCGTCGGCATCCTGCGCGGCCGGGGCCGGGGCCGGGGCCGGGTACGGAGCGCCGCCGCGGCCGTCCGCGTCCGGGGCGGCCGTCGGCGCGTGGCCGGGGTCTGCGGACGGGTGCCCGTTCGCGGACGGGGAGTTCTCCGTCCGGCCCTGTCCGGTGTCGGGGGCGTCAGCGTGCCGATCGGGATCGGCAGGGGGCGCCGACTCGCTTCCGCCGCCGGGTGGGCCGGGGTCGGCAGGGGCCGTCGGCTCGTGGTCCGTGGCGGCGCCTCCGGTCGGGAGCGCGGGCGTGCACGCCCCCTGCGCGCGCCCGGGGGTGGCGCCCCTTGTGGAGGCCTGGCGCGGATCCTCGGCCGGAGCCCCGGGGCTCGCGCCGCCCTCCACGCCCCGCGTCGGCCGGGTCGTCCGCGCGCGCTCGTCGGCGGTGGCCCGCGGGGTGCCGCCGGAGGGTGCCGGGGCGGGCTTCCCGCTCCGGGTGCGGCGCCGCTTCCCGGTCGCGTCCCCGCCTGCCCCCGTCCCCGTCCCCACCCCCGCTCCGGGGCCGGCAGCGGCCGGGTCGAGGCCGGCGGGGTTCGCCGGGCGCCTGGTCGGGCCGGGGTCCGGGGGGTGCGGCAGCGCGCCCGCCAGCAGGGCGAAGGCCTCCGCCTCGGTGCGGGTGCCGAGCTTGCGCAGGGCGCGCTGGAGGTAGCTGCGGGCGGTGTTCGGGGTGACCCCGAGGGCGGCGGCGGTGCGGGGGAGGTCGTGGCCGGCCGCGAGGTGGGCCAGGGTCTGGGCCTCACGGGGGGTCAGTTTCCGCAGCAGGCGGCCCGCGTCGGTCCCGGCTTGGTCGGGCTTGCGGTGGCGCTCCGGGGTGGGGGAGTCGGCGGTGGGTGGCGTGGTCATCAGACGCTCCGGGCCGGGGCGCCGGCGGCTTGGGGGCAGGGTCTGAAAATGCGCATAAGCCAATAATCTGGGACACGGCGGCGGTTTGGCGCTTCACGGAGCATGGCGAGTCGCCTTGGCACCATGTGGCCCATGACGCAGCTGATGGGTCGTCCGATCCTGGAACCGCCCGGCGTGTTGGGCGGACGCCCCGCGCTGGCCGACCTGTTGGCGGGAGTGCGGACGGCGCTGGTCGGCCTGGCGGCGGTCGGGCTGCCGGTGCTCGGGCTCTGGGTCGCGACGCCGTACGCGGACGACGGCGCGGCCGCTGTCACCCGGTTGGCGGGGGTGCTCTGGCTGCTCGGGCACGGGGCGCCGCTGCTGCGCGGGCCGACGGACGCCCCGCTGACCGTCACTCCGCTGCTGCTCGGCGTCCTGGCCGTGGTCCGGCTCCACCGGGCGGCCGCCGGGGTGGCGGCGCGGCGCGGGCCGCGCCCGCGCTGGGGCGGCCCGGCGGCGGTGTGGGCGGGGTACTGCGCGGTGGCCGTGGGGGTGGCGCTGCACTGCGCGGGCGACGGGCTGTTCCGCAGCCGGGTGCTGCTGGACGTCCTGGTGGTGGCGTCGGTCGCGGGCCTGGCGACGGCCGCCGGGGCCCGTTCGGTGACCGTCCTCGACGTGCCGGCCGACTCCCCGCTGGACCTCCTCCCGCCCCCGTACCGCCCGGTCGACGGCGCGCCGGTGGTCCGGGCCGCGGCGCTGGCGGCCGGGGCCGGGCTGGTCGCGGCGGGCGGCCTGCTGGTGGTGTGCTCGGCGGTGCTGGACGCGGTGGCCGGCGGCGGGCGCGGGATGGCGCTGCTGGGGAGCGGGCCCGTCGCGGTGGTGGGGCTGCTGCTGCTCGCGCTGGTGCTGCTGCCGAACGCGGTGCTGTGGGGCGCGGCGTACGCGCTGGGTCCGGGCTTCGCGGTGGGCGCCGGGACGGTGGTGTCGCCGGTCGGTACGGCGCTGGGCCCGGTGCCGGAGTTCCCGCTGTTCGCCCTGCTGCCGGCGGACGGGCCGGGTGGCTGGCGGCTCGCGGTGTCGGTGCTGCCGCTGCTGGCCGGGGTGGTACCGGCGGTGCTGCTGGGGCGGGCGGCGGCGGGCCGGCGGCTGCCGGGCGCCGGGTCGGGGGAGCGGCCCGAGCCCTGGCCGCCGGCCGCGACGGCGGTGGCCGCGCTGGCGGCGGCGCTGTCGGTCGGGGCCGGGGCGGCGGTGCTGGGCTGGCTCTCCGGCGGGGCGCTGGCGGGGGAGCGGCTGGCCTGGGTGGGGCCGGTGCCGTGGACGGGCCCGGCGGCGGCGGGCTGGATCGCGCTGGTCGCCGTCCCGGGCGCGCTGCTGGTCCGGTACCGCACGCTGGGCCCGGCGGACGGCGGGGGCGTGTACGCCCGGCTCGTGCGGCAGGCCCGCCGGGGCGCACTGGAACTGCGCGCCGGTACGTACGCCCTGGTGCTGCGGCTCTCCGGACCGGGCGTCGGGACCACCGACGAACCGGGCCCCGAGGACCGGGACCCGGCCGGCCCTGAGGATCAGGCCGTCCGCACGGATCAGGCCGCCCGCGCGGACCGGACCGAATGAGCCGCCCGGGAGACCCGACCGCTCCCGGAGGCCCGGCTACTCGGCGTTCCCGGTGAAGTCCACGTACCACTGCGGCGCGTACCGGTCGCAGTTCTGGGCGCCGACGGAGGTCAGCGAGTCCTGGACGCAGGTGACGTACTCGCGGTAGTGGTACCCGAGGCCGATCACCGAGGTGGCGACCACGATGGTCATCGCGCCGGTCAGGATCCCGGCGAGCGCGGCCGGGGTGAGCGGGTTCGACGCGGGGGCGACGGGGTACGGGCCGCCCGGCCCGGCGAGCGCGCCGGCGGCCGGGGCGGGCCGCCGGGCCCGCAGCGCGCCGACGCCCCAGACGATGCCGAGCGCCCCGGCCAGCAGGGCGATCCAGTGGAACCCCGTGAACAGGCAGACCAGCGCGAACGGTCCGGCCAGCGCGGCGTTGCGGGCCTTGCGGTGGGCCGGGTCCGCGGGGTCGAGCCGGGGCGGCTGCGGGGCCGGCGGCCGCTGGCCGGGGCGGCCGTCGCCGCCGGGGCCCCACGGCGGCGGAAGCTGCGGGCGTCCGCCGTCCTCGCCGCCGGGGCCTGCCGGCCCGCCGGAGCCGTCCTGGCCCCCGCCGGCCCAGGGGCTGCGCGGCTGCCACGGCTGGTCCGGGGTATCCGCCGGCGGCGGCGCGAAGGGGTTGCGCTCGCCGGTGTCGTCGCCGCTGCTCATGGGTTCAGCCATTCCTTCTCGGTCGGGGCTCGTTCGGAGGTTCTCGGGTCGGAGCGGTCTTCCGCGCCCCAATGATCCCGCAGGCCGATCCGGCGGCCGTCCGGCGGGATGGTCCCGCGGCCGTCCGGCGGGCCGCCCCCGGCCCGACGGTGGGCCGGTGCGGGCCGGGGCAACTCCGGTGCGGCGGGCCGGAGGAGATCCCCGTCTCAACTACGCGCGTAGCGCCGCCGGGAGGGTGCGGAGGCCGTCCGACCAGCCGTTATCGTGGTGACGGTCAGCAGCCCACAGAGGTTCCCCCGGGCCCGCGTCGCGGCGGGTTTCCCCGGAGTTCCCCCTCGCTCGACCTGCCGTTCGTAGTGGCCCCACCGCCGGTGGACGTACCAGCGGACGGCGCCCGACCTACGGAGAAACGCGCAGTGGCCGCCGCCCCCGCCCAGCACTTCCCGCCCCGTACGCCCGGACCGGCCCGCCTGGTCGTGCTGGTCTCCGGCTCCGGCACCAACCTGCAGGCGCTGATCGAGGCCGCCGCCGATCCGGCGTACGGCGCCGAGATCCTCGCCGTCGGTGCGGACCGGGACGGGATCGCCGGTCTGGAGCGGGCGGAGAAGGCGGGCCTGCCGACCTTCGTCCACCGGGTGAAGGACCACCCGGACCGGGCCGCCTGGGACCGCGCGCTGACCGCCTCCGTCGCCGAGTACCAGCCGGACCTGGTGGTCACGGCCGGTTTCATGAAGATCCTCGGCCCCGAGTTCATCGCCGCCTTCACCGGGCGGATCGTCAACACCCACCCCGCACTGCTGCCCGCCTTCCCCGGCGCCCACGGCGTCACCGACGCGCTCGCGTACGGGGTGAAGGTCACCGGCTGCACCGTCCACCTGGTCGACTCCGGCGTGGACACCGGGCCGATCATCGCGCAGGGCGTCGTCGAGGTCGTCGACGCCGACCACGCCGATGGCGGCGAAGCGCTGCACGAGCGCATCAAGACTGTCGAGCGCAAGCTGCTCGTCGACATCGTGGGCCGGCTGGCCCGCGAGGGTCACCGCATCGAGGACCGAAAGGTATGGATTCCGGCATGAGTGCCAGCTCCACCACCACGCCCGTTTCGGAGAACGTTCGTCCGATCCGTCGCGCGCTGATCAGCGTGTACGACAAGACCGGTCTGGAGGAGCTGGCCCAGGGCCTGCACGCCGCCGGGGTCGCCATCGTCTCCACCGGCTCCACCGCCGGCCGGATCGCCGCCGCCGGCGTCCCGGTGACCGAGGTCTCCGAGCTGACCGGCTTCCCGGAGTGCCTGGACGGGCGCGTGAAGACGCTGCACCCCCGCGTGCACGCCGGCGTGCTGGCCGACCTGCGGCTGGAGTCGCACCGCGCCCAGCTGGCCGAGCTCGGCGTCGAGCCCTTCGACCTGGTCGTGGTGAACCTCTACCCGTTCAAGGCCACCGTCGCCTCCGGCGCCACCCCGGACGAGTGCGTCGAGCAGATCGACATCGGCGGCCCGAGCATGGTGCGCGCCGCCGCCAAGAACCACCCCTCGGTGGCCGTGGTGGTCGACCCGGCCCGCTACGGCGACGTGCTGAAGGCCGCCCAGGAGGGCGGCTTCGACCTGGCCACCCGCAAGCGCCTGGCCGGTGCCGCGTTCGCCCACACCGCCGCCTACGACGTGGCCGTCGCCTCCTGGTTCGAGGCCGGCTACGCGCCCAGCGACGAGCGCTTCCCCGAGTTCCTCGGCGCCACCTGGGAGCGCCAGAACGTGCTGCGCTACGGCGAGAACCCGCACCAGGGCGCCGCGCTCTACAGCGACGGCACCGGCGGCCTGGCCGGCGCGCAGCAGCTGCACGGCAAGGAGATGTCGTACAACAACTACGTCGACACCGACGCCGCCCGCCGCGCCGCCTACGACCACGCCGAGCCGGCCGTCGCGATCATCAAGCACGCCAACCCGTGCGGCATCGCGACCGGCGCCGACGTCGCCGAGGCGCACCGCAAGGCCCACGAGTGCGACCCGGTCTCCGCGTACGGCGGCGTGATCGCCGTCAACCGCCCGGTCACCGTGGCGCTGGCCGAGCAGATCGCCCCGATCTTCACCGAGGTCGTCGTGGCCCCCGGCTACGAGGAGGGCGCCCTGGAGGTGCTCACCCGCAAGAAGAACCTGCGGGTGCTGCTCGCCCCCGAGGCCCCGGCCAACCGCCAGGAGGTGCGCCCGGTCTCCGGCGGCGTGCTGCTCCAGGACGCCGACCGGGTGCACGCCGAGGGCGACGACCCGGCGAACTGGACCCTCGCCACCGGCGAGGCGCTGACCGCGGCCGAGCTGGCCGAGCTGGCCTTCGCCTGGCGGGCCTGCCGGGCCGTCAAGTCCAACGCGATCCTGCTGGCCAAGGACGGCGCCTCGGTCGGCGTCGGCATGGGCCAGGTCAACCGGGTGGACTCCTGCAAGCTCGCGGTCGAGCGGGCCGGCGAGCGCGCCAAGGGCGCCTACGCGGCCTCGGACGCCTTCTTCCCGTTCGCGGACGGTCCGGCGATCCTGATCGCGGCCGGCGTCAAGGCGATCGTCCAGCCCGGTGGCTCGATCCGTGACGAGGAGGTCGTCGCGGCGGCCGCCGAGGCCGGCGTGACCATGTACTTCACCGGCGCGCGGCACTTCTTCCACTGATCCCGCCGCCGGCGTGACGGCGTGACGGAACGACAGAGCGGCCCGGCCCCCTCCGAGGAGGGAGCCGGGCCGCTCCGGCGTGGTCCTGCGGGCCGGTCAGTACCGCGGCCGGTTGAACCAGTTGACGCCGTCCTGGACGCACATGGCGGTGATCCAGATGATGCTGATCGCCAGCCAGAGCAGGGCCATGACCAGGCCGACCGCGGTGCCGCCGGTGATGGCGCCCAGCAGGATCAGCAGGCCGATCAGGGCGCCGAGCGAGCCGTACACGATGGTGGTGACCCGGACGGCGTTGCCGCCCTTGCCGAACTTCGCGCCGAGCGTGATGGAGAGCGCGGCGAACAGGCCGAACAGCACGGCGACGACGATCAGGACGCCGGCGGCGGCGTCGCCCAGCGCGGTGAACGGGTTGTCCTCGCTCGCGGCCCGGGTGGCGTTGGTGGCGTCCTTGGCGACCGCCCCGATGACCATGTAGAGGATCGCGAGCAGCGTCTGCACGCCGCCGACTATGAACAGCAGCACGCGGGCGGTGGTCACCAGGCCCGGCATGGACGGCGGGGCCATCGGCGCGTAGCCGTAGGCCGGGGCGGCCTGCGGGTAGCCGTAGCCCGGGGCGGCCTGCGGCGGCGGGGCCTGCTGCGGGTAGCCGTAGCCCGGGGCGGCCTGCGGCTGGCCGTACGGGTTGTTCGGGTCGGGCGGGTAACTCATGGATGCCTCCGGGCAGTTACGGGGACGCGGGGACGGGACGCTGACGGCCCGGTGCCGACCGGTGACAAGGGTCACCGGCCGAAGGGGACGTTAGCCGAGCGGGGTGACAGCCCGGCGGCGGTGACGGGCGCCGCGGCTCGGCAGCGTGGTGAGCGTCAGGGGCGCGAGGCAGCCGACGGGTGCGGTGCGGGCGGGACGGTGCCCCCGCGGTCGGACTGCTGGCTCTGCTCTGGTCGGCTCACTGGCTCTTTCCCCCGGGTACGCCCCACCGCGGGTCCGTCGGCCCGTCACCGGGCCGGTTCGCGGCGGGAATGCGCTTATCGTCATCCGGACGACGGCGCCCTGTCCAGCCGGTTCCGCGTGCCGCGCCGAGACTGTGGCGCAACCGCAATGTGCGGTGGACCTTCGTACCCGTCCGTTCACCCGCCGGTTCCCCCGGCTGTTCCCCCGCCCGGCCGGGCGCCCGTTCCCCGGCCCGGCCACCCCCGGAACCGCGGCCCGAGCGGTCGGACGCCCTCGGTACGGAGACCCCCGGCGATCCGGGAGAATGGGGTCATGACTGCCCAGATTCTCGATGGCAAGGCCACCGCCGCCGCGATCAAGTCCGAACTCGCCGCCCGCGTGGCGGCCCTCAAGGCGAAGGGCGTCACGCCCGGCCTCGGCACCGTCCTGGTCGGCGACGACCCGGGCAGCCGCTGGTACGTGAACGGGAAGCACAAGGACTGCGCCGAGGTCGGCATCGCCTCGATCCAGCGCGAGCTGCCCGCCACCGCCACCCAGGAGGACGTGGAGAACGTCGTCCGCGAGCTCAACGCCGACCCGACCTGCACCGGCTACATCGTCCAGCTGCCGCTGCCCAAGGGCCTGGACCAGAACCCGGTCCTGGAGCTGATGGACCCGGACAAGGACGCCGACGGCCTGCACCCGACCTCGCTCGGCCGGCTCGCCCTGGGCATCGACGGCCCGCTGCCGTGCACCCCGCTCGGCATCGTCGAGCTGCTGCGCCGCCACGACGTCGAGATCAACGGCGCCGAGGTGGTCGTGGTCGGCCGCGGCATCACCGTCGGCCGTTCGATCGGCCTGCTGCTGACCCGTCGCAGCGAGAACGCCACCGTCACCCTGTGCCACACCGGCACCCGGGACCTCGGCGCCCACCTGCGCAAGGCCGACATCATCGTGGCCGCCGCCGGCGTGCCGCACCTGGTCAAGCCGGAGGACGTCAAGCCGGGCGCGGCGGTGCTGGACGTGGGCGTCAGCCGCAGCGAGGGCAAGATCGTCGGCGACGTGCACCCGGGGGTGGCCGAGGTGGCCGGCTGGATCTCCCCGAACCCCGGCGGCGTGGGCCCGATGACCCGCGCGATGCTGCTCAACAACATCGTCGAGGCGGCCGAGCGCCGCGCCGGCATCTGACACCCCAGGGACGGCGAGCATGACTGAACCGCGATCGGCCCGGTCCCGCCGCAGGCCGGTCAAGACCACCGGCACCCTGCCGCCCGAGGGCTCGGCCGCGGCCCTCGGACGCGATCACGCCCTGCCGGTCCGGCAGTGGCCGATCACGCTCGTCCTGCTGGTCGTCGGCGCCGGCCTCGCGGTCACCTGGTTCGCCGACTTCAAGGACGGCTTCAAGTACGGGCTGCTGATCCTCGGCGGCGGCGTGCTGCTCGGCGCGGTGCTGCGGCTGGTGCTGCCCGAGGTCGGGATGCTGGCGGTGCGCAGCCGCTTCACCGACGTGATCGTGCTGAGCTTCCTGGGCCTCTCGATCGTGCTGCTGACCCTGGTGGCGCAGCCGAACCCGTGGGTGCAGATCCCGTTGCTCGACAACATCGGCCAGCTGATGGGCCGGCCCCGGCACTGATCCGCGGCCCGTGACGGCCCCCGCCCGACGCCATGGAAATCCAGGGCCCGGGCGGGGGCCGCCTTTCTTCTGTGACGCATCAGCCACGCCGGGACACCAGGCGTACGCTTCCCTTTGCGATAACCTGACGCCGGTCTCTCGACGTCGAGAGAGATCATCCTGGCTCCAGTGCCGGTGTGCCTGGGGCGCCTGGCGATTTGCTGGAGAAGGTAGAAATGACCCGCACCCCCGTCAACGTCACCATCACCGGCGCGGCCGGCCAGATCGGCTACGCGCTGCTCTTCCGCATCGCCTCGGGCCACCTGCTCGGCGCCGACGTGCCGGTGAACCTGCGCCTCCTGGAGATCCCGCAGGGCCTCAAGGCCGCCGAGGGCACCGCCATGGAGCTCGTCGACTGCGCCTTCCCGCTGCTGCGCGACATCACCATCACGGACAACCCGAACGAGGCCTTCGACGGCGCCAACGTCGCGCTGCTGGTCGGCGCCCGTCCGCGCACCGCGGGCATGGAGCGCGGCGACCTGCTGCAGGCCAACGGCGGCATCTTCGGCCCGCAGGGCAAGGCCATCAACGACCACGCCGCGGACGACATCAAGGTCCTGGTCGTCGGCAACCCGGCCAACACCAACGCCCTGATCGCCCAGCGCAACGCCCCGGACGTCCCGGCCGAGCGCTTCACCGCGATGACCCGCCTGGACCACAACCGCGCCGTCGGCCAGCTGTCCGCCAAGACCGGCGCCCTGGTCTCGGACATCAAGCGCGTCACCATCTGGGGCAACCACTCCGCGACCCAGTACCCGGACGTCTTCCAGGCCGAGATCGCCGGCAAGCCGGCCTTCGAGGCCGTCGGCAGCGACCTGGCCTGGCTGGAGAACGACTTCATCCCGACCGTCGCCAAGCGCGGCGCCGCCATCATCGAGGCCCGTGGCGCCTCCTCGGCCGCCTCGGCCGCCAACGCCGCCATCGACCACGTGCACACCTGGGTCAACGGCACCGCCGAGGGCGACTGGACCTCCATGGGTGTCGTCTCCGACGGCTCCTACGGCGTTCCGGAGGGCCTGATCTCCTCCTTCCCGGTCACCACCAAGGACGGCAGGTTCGAGATCGTCCAGGGCCTGGAGATCTCCGACTTCTCGCGCGCCCGCATCGACGCCTCGGTCAAGGAGCTGACCGAGGAGCGCGACGCGGTCCAGGAGCTGGGCCTCATCTGAGCCCGCCCCGCACGGCTCCACCGGCGGCCCGCCGCC
>NZ_JBHVEU010000300.1:0-10933 GCF_042802075.1 Kitasatospora sp. NPDC057518 | reverse complement strand
CGGGGGAACCGGCCTCCGTGCCGTCGCGGTCCGGTCGCGGACCGGCGAACTCGCGCAGCACGGAGGTGTAGTGGTCGCCGAGGCCGACCCGGGTGACGTCGCGGAGCCGGTACTTGGTCGGCTCCGGGTACCAGCGGGCCTCGGTGTCGACCTCGTGCAGCCGCAGTGAGCGGGGGCGCAGCCCGGTGACGGTGCCGACCCGGCAGACGTCCGGATCCAGCTGTTCGGTGTGCAGGGTGATCAGGCCGTACTCGGCGCAGGCGGCGGTGAGCAGCCCGGGCAGGTCGTCCAGCGGCAGGTCGGCGCCGGGCGGGCGGACCGGCCACAGGCCGCCGCCCTAGCCGCGGTGCGGGCGCAGGGCGGCGCGGAGCCGGGCGTCGGGCAGGGCGGCGGGGCCGTTCATGGCGACGGCGGTGAGCAGTTCGCGTTCCTCGTCGTCGGCCAGGCCGCGCTGGCGGGCCGGGCGGACCTCGCGCAGCACCTCCTGCCCGATCGGGGAGGCCCAGCGGGTGTACGGGTAGACGTCGACGCGGGCCATCAGCAGGGTGCCGGAGGTGAGCACCAGCGGCAGCGAGAACCAGGCGAGCGGGGCGAGGGTGTCACCGCCGGTGAAGCCGTCGAGGGCCAGCGAGGCGGCCAGCAGGAGTAGGGACAGCAGCAGCGCGTGCCGGACCTGCCGGATCACCACCACGGTGTTGCGCTGCACCAGGGCCGGGGTGGCCAGGCCGGCCAGGGCGAGCCGGGCGCCGATCTCCAGCACGTTGGGGTGCTCGGCGACCGCCTGGCGCAGCTCGTCGGTGCGGCACTGGCCCTCGGGGCCGACGGTGGCGATGACCGCCCGCTCCAGGCGGCTGCGGCCCCTGGGGTCGACCACGGTGGTCCAGCCGGTGTGCGCCAGGTGGAGCCGTCCGCGGCCGGCCATCAGGACGAGGGCGAGTTCGACCACCCGGCCCGGGCCGCCGGCCAGGTAGGCGGTCTCGTACAGGCCGATGCCCACGGCTTCGGGGGGCCGCAGGCCGCTCTGGTCGGCGAGGGCGTCGGCGGTGGCGGTCATCCGGACCAGTCGGACGCAGGACAGGACAGCCGCGACACAGGCCGGTATGAGGAACAGCAACCACATGGGCTTGTTGTATGCCTGTGCCGACTGCGCGCGGAACGCCTTCCCGGTTCGCGATACCGAACTGTGACTTCCGCCGGGTGCCGCCGGAGTCAGGAGCCGCAGCCGCCACCGCCGCAGCTCGACCCGCAGCTGGAGGACGACGAGGAGCCGCAACTCGACGAGCTGGAGCCGCAGCTGGAGGAAGAGGAGCCGCAGCTCGACGAGGAGGACCCGCAGCCGGACGAGCCGCAGCCGGACCCGGAGGAGCCGGAGGAACCGGAGTCGGAGGAGCCGCACCAGGCGGCGGAGCCGCCGTCGGAGCCGGAGGAGCAGGAGGAGGACGACGACGAGGACGAGGAGGTCGCGGAGCCGTTCGCGGCGGTGGCCTGCCGGAAGAACTCCTCGTCGTCGGTCGACGCGGCCAGCATCGCGGCCTCCAGCTCCGGCTCCCCCAGCCCGGCGGCGGCGAGGCCGCCGAGCGCGAGCGCGCCCAGCAGCGCGCCGCCGGCCAGCCGGGGCGACACCCCGGCATTGGGCTTCCACGGCCCCTGCATCAGGGACAGCTGGCGCTGCCCGGCCGGGGTGATCCGGCTCTTGACGAGCGGGGTGACGAGCAGCGAGGCGACGCCCACGATCAGCAGGATGACCGGGATCCAGAGCTTCGGGCGCTCGTGGCCGGCGGCGCCGTCGTCGAGCAGCGGGGCGGCCACCATGGAGGCCGCCACCAGGAGCAGCGCGAGCCAGAGCAGCCGGCGGGCGGTGCGGGCCCGCCGCAGCCGCTCGGGGCGGCGCATCAGGCCGCGGTCGGCGAGCCGGTCGCCGATCTCCTGGACGGCGGTGGAGCGCATCACGGTGCGGCGCAGCGGGCCGAGCTGACGGCTCCCGGTCGGTCCGACGGAGTCCTGGACCGCCTTGTCGACCGCGTCGTACGGCTTGGCGCCGGTGAGCGTGACCAGGCCGGAGCGGCTGACCACGGCCTGCTCGCTCATGTGCATCCGGACCAGGGCGGTGTCGAACACCCGCGCCGGCCCGCCGGACAGGAACGCGGTGTCGAGCAGCGGCAGGCCGCGGCCGGGCAGGCCCTTGGCGTACCGGACCTGGCCGATGCGCTGCCGGGTCCGGACCGCGTGGACCGCGGCGGCCGCCAGCAGGACGGCCGGGACGATGAAGTAGCTGTTGTGCCACATGGGCGGTTCCCCCCGAGGTGGTGATGGTTCGTCAGGGCCCGGTGGCCCCGCGGTCGCCGACGGCCGGCCGGGTGTCCGATACCGGCTACCGGCTGCCGGCTACCGGTTACCGGCGCAGGGCCCGGCGCAGGCGGGTGAGCGGGCCCGGCGGTCGTACGGGGGCCGGGTGGAGCCACTGCTCCAGGGCCCGGCGGTGGTCGGTGGCGAGCGGGCCGCCGTCGGTGAGCACCCACTGCGCGAAGGCCCGGGCGTCGGCCCGGTATCCGCCGGTCTGCGGGTGGGAGCGGGCGTAGTCGAGGAAGAGCGGCCCGTACCCCGCCCCGAGCGTACGGGGCAGGTCGGGGGCCACCTTGGCGGTGGTGTCCCGCCGCTTGGCGGCCAGGCCGGTGGACTGGGCGCGGACCTGGCGTTCGTCGAAGCCGGGCGGGACGGGGCCGCCGGCCACCAGGGCGGCCAGCAGCTCCTCCTGGCGCCGGGCCAGGCGCCGCCGGGCGGCGGCGAGGTCCTGGTCGGCGGTGTCCCGCGCGGTCCCGGTCAGGTCGGTCATCGCCGGGTGCTCCCCTCCAGCACCCGGCGGATGGCGTCCAGTTCACCGGCCAGCTCGCTGGGCGGCGGGAAGTTGGCGTCCCGCTCCAGCAGGACCCCGGGCGGGGCGGTCCGCGCGCACAGCTCGGCCAGCACCTCCAGCACCGGCTCGGTGACGGGGTGGGCGTGGGTGTCGTGCCAGACGCCGTCGACCAGGGTGCCGCCCGCGACGTGGACGTAGGCGAGCGCCTCCAGCGGCAGGCGGTCGAGCTCGGCGGCCGGGTCGATGCCGAGGTTGACCCGGTTGGTGTGCAGGTTGGCGACGTCGATCAGCAGCCGGACGCCGGTGCGCTCGACCAGCTCGGCGAGGAACTGCCCCTCGGTGAACTCGTCGTCCGGCCAGGCGAGCTGGGCGGCGATGTTCTCCAGGGCGAGCGGTACCGGCAGCTGGTCCTGGGCGATCCGGACGTTCTCGGCGATCACCCGCAGCGAGTCCCGGGTGCGGGGGACGGGCAGCAGGTGGCCGGCCTCCAGGCCGCCGGCCCGGACGAACGCCAGGTGCTCGGTGACCAACGGGGAGCCGAGCGCCAGCGCGGCCTCGGCGAGCCGGGCGAGGCGGGCGGGGTCGGGCAGGTCGGCGCCGCCGAGGCCGAGGCCGACGCCGTGCGGGACGACGGTGACGCCGCGTCCGCGCAGGACGGTCAGGGAGTCGGGCAGGTGGTCGGCGCAGATGTTCTCGGCGACCACCTCGACCCAGTCCAGGCCGGGCTGGCGCTCGACCACGGTGTCGATCTCGCCGCGCCAGCCGAGGCCGACGCCCAGGCGGGGCGCGGCGTCCCGGGAGGCGGTGTCCCGGGGCGCGGTCGCCAGCGGTGCGGCGTCCTGGGGCGCGGTGTCCCGGGGTGCGGTGGCCAGGGCAGGGGAAGTCATCGGTTCGCCCCCTTCGGAGGGCCGGGTGGGAGGGCCGTCGACCGGTGCGGCGTCGTCGCCGGACCCGTGCGGCCGTGTTGCTGAGGATGTCCCCGGGTGGGGTGGCTGCCAAGCCTCACCCGGTCTTCTCAGAGCATTATTTGAGCATGTCGTTCCGGTCGTGAGGGACTTGGGTCCCGAGCCCGGGCCGTCCCCCGCAGGTGGGGGTGCCCTCCGGCGGATAAATCGGAGGCGCCGGGCGGGTGGGCGCGACTAGCGTGGGAATCCATGACTTCTTCGAATTCCTCCCCCCTGACGATCCGGGACTTCCGCCCCGAGGACGCCGAGGCCGTGGCCGCGGCCCACCGGGCCGGGCGCGAGCACCTGGTGCTCTCCGCCGAGACCCTGCTCTGGCTGAACGGCCGGCCGAGCCCCGAGGAGCACTTCCGCACCTTCGTCGCCGAGCTGGACGGCCGGGTGGTCGGCGCGGTGCGCTGCGGGGTGGTGCTCGGGACGTCGGTCGCGGGTGTCGGCTACGCCAACGGCAGTGTGCTGCCCGGGTTCCGGCGGCGCGGCGCGGCCACCGCGCTGCTGGCCGCGGCCGAACGGCACCTGGTCGGGCACGGGGTGACGGAACTGCACACCTGGATGGACGACGAGCCCGCCTCGGTGGCCTTCGCCACCGCCCGGGGGTACCGGCTCGGGCGCACCATGCAGTTCGCCGGACGGGACCTGGCGCTGCCGCTGCCGCCGGCGCCCGTACTGCCGCCCGGCGTCGAGCTGCGCCCGGCCGCGGACTGGGCGGCCGACCCGCATCCGGTGTTCCTGGTCGAGGCGGACGCCATCCTGGACGAGCCCGGCAGCGAGGTGCCGATGGACGCCCTGGAGTACGAGGACTGGCTGCGCGACGACTGGAACCGGCCGGACCGGGACCTGGCCCTGAGCGTCGTCGCCGTGGTGGACGGCCGGCCGGCCGCGTTCAGCATGGCGCAGACCGACGGGGTGGACCGCTACTGGTCCGCGTTCACCGCCTGCCACCGGGAGTTCCGCGGCCGCGGGCTGACCAAGTCGGCCAAGCTGGAGTCCCTGCGGCTCGCCGCCGCGGCGGGCTACCGGCACGCGTACACCAGCAACGACACGACCAACGGGCCGATGCTGGCGATCAACGCCTGGCTGGGTTACGAGCGCTGCGCGGCGGAGCGCAAGGGGATCAAGCGGCTGGGGCGGCCGTCGGAGCAGGGGGCCTGACGCCGCCGGGCCGCGTCCCCGGACGCGGCCCGCGCCCGCACCTGTAGCCGTGCCCGTTTCGCCCCCGGTTTCGCAGTGGCGGGGGCCGGGCCACTTCGGCCAGATGTGGTCCAGACCACGTGGGACGAATCGGGACAGCCCGGGCTGCTTCGGGCGCGAAGTGGCTTGAACTGTAATGGTTTTGCTCCACTCCTGTCACGACCTGGGCATAATCGCGCACATGACGATCAGCCGTGCGAACGTGAGCGCGATTGCCGAGGACCTGTACGTGTGGCTCCCGCCGAAGCGGGGGTGGGGCCTGGCCAACTGCGGCCTGCTGGCCTCGGAGACCACCGCGCTCTGGATCGACACGCCGTACGACCCCTCGATGGCCGGGGAGTTCCTCGCCGCGAGCCGGCGGCTGCTGCCGGCCGGGGTCGGGGTCGACCGGGTGGTCGTCACCCACGCCAACGGGGACCACCTGTGGGGCGCCGGGGTGCTGCCGGACGCCGAGGTGATCGCCACCCGCGAGGCGCTGGAGCACATCCACTGGGAGCCCACCCCGCAACAGCAGCACGCGCTGGTCACCAACAGCGACCCGGACTCGCCGCTCGGCGGCTACCTGAAGGAGCACTTCGGGCAGTTCGACTGGTCCGGCACCGAGCCGGTGCGCCCCGACACCGTCTTCACCGGCGAGCTGGAACTGACCGTCGGCCGCTACCCGGTGCGGATCACCAGCCTGCCCGCCGCCCACACCGGCGGCGACCTGCTGGTCCACCTCCCGCACCAGCGCGCGGTGTTCACCGGCGACGTGATCTTCTCCTCGACGCCCGAGCAGCCCGGCGACCACCCCTCGCACTGGGCCGGACCGCTGGAGAACGTCATCGGCGCCTGCGAGCAGGCCCTGGCCACCGGCGCGGAGATCTTCGTCCCCGGCCACGGCCCGGTGCTCGACCGTGACGGCGTCCGCGAGCACATCGGCTACCTCGCCTACGTGCGCGAGCGCGCCCACGCCCTGCACGCCGCCGGGATACCCGCGCTGGACGCCGCCCGGCGGGTGATAGCCGAGCAGCGCCACCCCGAACTCGGCCTGCCCGAGCGGCTGGTGATCACCGTCGCGGCCGAGTACCGGCACCTGGACGGCTCGGCGGCCCCCGGCGCCCTGGAGGCCCTGGGCCAGGTCGCCCTGGTGGCCCGGGAACTGGCCGAGGACGAGGCCCGCGCCCAGCGCCCGCGCACCGCCCGGCCCTGATCCCGCCGGGGCCCGGCACCGCCCGATCCTGATCCCGTCCGGCCCCGTCGCCCGGTCGTCCCGGCCGCACCACCCGGTCCACCCCGCAAGCACCCCCGAGGACTTCGATGACGCAGATCGCGCTGATCGTCCTGGCGCTGGTCGCCGCCGCGGCCGCGGCCGTGCTCGCCCGCGGCCGGGCCGTCGCCGTCACCCGGGCGACGGCCGCCGAGACCGCGCTCGGCCGGGGCGAGGAGCGCGCCCGGACCGCCGAGGGCCGGCTCGCCCGCGCGGAGCAGCAGCAGCGCGACGCGCAGGAGGCCGCCCGGCGCTCGGCCGAGGAGGCCCGGCGGGCGGAGGAGCGCACCCGGGCCGCCGAGGACAGCGTCCGCGAGGCGCAGGAGGCGGCCCGGCAGGCGCAGGACACCGTCCGGGACGCCATGCAGCAGGGCTCCGCCGCGACCGCCCGGGCCGAGCAGGCCGAGCGCGCGCTCGCCGAGGCCGAGGCGCGCGGCACCGCGCTGCTCGCCGAGATCGGCCACCTTGCCCAGGAGCGGGTCGCCGCCACCGCCGTACGGCTCACCCACGGCAACGCCCCGCTGGTCGGCCCGTTGGACCCGCAGGCCGTCGGCCCGGAGGCGGTCCGGGCGCTGCAGGGCGTCCTGGACGCCGCCCAGGCCGCCCTCGCCGACGAGCGCGAGCGGGTGGACGCCGCCGCCCGCGCCGCCATGCGCGGCGCCACCTCCCGGATCCAGACCCTGCTGTACCAGATCCAGAGCCTGGTCCAGCGGCTCCAGCACGAGAACGACGACCCCCGGCTGCTGGAGGTCGACTTCCGCAACGAGGTCGCGCTGCGTCGGATCCAGACCATCGCGGTGCTCTGCGAGGCCTGGCCGGGCCTGGCCCGCACCGACTCGCCGCTCGCCGAGGTGGTCGTCGGCGCGCTCTCCCGGGTGCCCGGCTACGCCCGGATCAAGGTCGCCAACCACCTGCGCGAGCAGCGCCTCGCCGTGGTCGCCCGGGCCGCCGAGCCGATCGCCGTCACCATCGCCGAGCTGCTCGCCAACGCCACCGCCTGCTCCCACCCGGAGACCGACGTCCCGGTCACCGTCCAGCAGGGCGGCCGCGGCGCGCTGGTGATCATCGACGACAGCGGCATCGGCATGGACGAGGACCAGCTGCGCCGCGCCCGCCGGCTGCTGGCCGGCCCGCCCGACATGCTGCTCACCGAGCTCGGCAACCCGCCCAAGACCGGCTTCGCGGTGATCGGCAAGCTGGCCCGCCAGTACGGCTTCTCCTGTCACATCGAGCCCTCGCCGTACGGCGGCATGCGGACCATCCTGCGCATCCCGGCCGCGCTGGTGACCGTCGTGGACGACGAGCAGCCGCTGTCGGTGCTCACCCCGCTGCCGCTGCGGGCCGGCTCCGGCCCGGCCCCGGCGCCCACCGTCGCGGCCGTCCCGCCGATGCGCGACGCGGACGAGCAGGACGGCCCGCGGCTCGCCGACCGCCACAACCAGCCGGGCCCGCACCCGGCTCCGGCCATCCGCGTGGTGCCCGACCCGGTCGCCGAAGGCCCGGTCGCGGACGGCCCGGCGGGGGAGGGCCAGGCGGGTGCGTCCGTCCCGGCCGAGCCCGGCCCGGACGCCCCCGCGACGGACACCCCCGCGACGGACGCGTCCGCGGCCGACGACGGCACCGGCCTGCCGACCCGGCGCCGCCGCCGTCCGCTGGCCGCCGAGCAGCCCGCCGCCGTACGGCCGGCCGCCGCCAAGCCCGCCCCCGCCCGCGCGGCCGCGCGCACCCCCGAGCAGGCCGCCGCCCACTGGCAGGCGCTGCAGCAGGGCACCGACTCCGGCCGGGCCGCCGTGGCCCGGGCCGAGCGCGAGGAGGCCGCCGGCTCCGCACCCGGCCGGACCGCCCCCGGAAACAGCGACAGCACCACCGGTACGACCGCCACCACCCCCGGCGACACCACCGCCGACCGCGACCCCGGTGACCCGAGCACCGGTCCGACCTCAGAAGGAGCCGAGCAGTGAGCAGCACGCCCAGCCCGACCGCCACCGACGAGATCTCGTGGGTGCTGACCCCGCTGCTGGAGCTCCCGGGGGTGCTGCACGCCGTCATCGCCACCGGGGACGGCCTGGTCGAGGGCGCCTCGGACGGCCTGGAGCGCGCCTCGGCCGAGCGGGTCGCCGCGATGACCGCCACCGTGCACGCCGCCGCCCGGGCCTTCACCGCCGCGTTCACCGACGTCGAGCGGCCCCGGCTGGCCCAGACCGTGGTGGAGTCCGACCTCGGCTACGCCGTCGTGGTGCCCGCCGGGGAGAACACCTCGCTCGCCGTCTTCACCTCGCCGGACGCCCAACTCGGCAACGTCGCCTACCAGATGCAGCTGCAGGTCGCCGCCCTCGGTCGCGCGCTCGCGAGCCCGACCCGGCGGCAGGACGACGACGTCCGGTCATGACCGCCGTCCCCCGCAGGCGGATGGTGCCCGCCTACCTGGCCACCGGCGGCCGCAGCCGCCCCGGCACCAAGGGCTTCGAGCGGCTGACCGTGCTGTTCGCCGACCGCGCGGACCCGCCGGAGGCGCTCGACCCCGAACACCGCCGGCTCTGGGAACTGCTGCGCCCCGGCGCGCTGACCGTGGTGGAGGCCGCCGCGCACCTGAGCCTGCCGGTCAGCGCCACCGTCTTCCTCGCGGCCGACCTGGTCGAGGCGGGCTGCCTGCACGCCCGCGCGCCGATCCCGCGCGCCCAGCAGACCGACCGCTCCATCGTCGAGAGGCTCCTCGTTGGACTCCGTGCGCTCCGGTGACCCGGCCGCCCGGCCGGAACCGGAAGACCAGAGCCGGGTGGGCTACCTGCCCGACCAGGACCAGACGCTGATGAAACTGGTGGTGGCCGGCCCGTTCGGGGTCGGCAAGACCACCCTCATCCGGACCCTCTCCGAGATCGCCACCCTGCACACCGAGGAGGCGATGACCGAGACCGGCCGCCCGGTGGACGACCTGGCCGGCGTGCCCGGGAAGTCCACCACCACCGTCGCCGTCGACTTCGGCCGGCTCACCCTGCCCGGCAACGTGGTGCTCTACATGTTCGGCACCCCCGGCCAGCGCCGCTTCTTCCCGCTCTGGCAGGACATCGCCCGCGGCGCGGTGGGCGCCCTGGTGCTCGCCGACACCCGCCGGCTGGCCGACTCCTTCGAGATCATGGACATGGTCGAGGAGCAGGGCCTGCCGTACGCCGTCGCCGTCAACCGCTTCCCGGACGCGCCGGACCACCCGGTCGAGGTGCTGCGAACCCACCTGGACCTGCACGCCGCCACCCCGCTGCTGCTCTGCGACGCGCGCGAGCGCGACAGCAGCCTGGACGCGCTGATCGCGCTGGCCGAGCACGTCCTGGAGGCCCTGCCCGCCGCCCCCGCCGGCCCGGACCCCGCCGCCCCCGTCACCTCGGACCCCGCCGGTTCGGACCCCGTCACCTCGGACCCCGCCACCCCGGAGCAGCCGTGACCGTCGAGTCCCGCCCGACCCCGATCCACGGCCCGGTCTTCGCCGCCGACCCCCAGCTGGTCTACGAGCGGCTGCGGCGGCACGGCGCGGTCGCCCCGGTGGAGATCGCGCCCGGCGTCGAGGCCCTGCTGGTCACCGACTACCAGGCCGCGCTGGACCTGCTGCGCGACACCGACACCTTCTCCAAGGACTCCCGGGCCTGGCAGCGGACCGTCCCGCCGGACTCCCCGCTGCTGCCGGTGCTCGGCTACCGCCCGACCGCGCTGTTCAGCGACGGCGAGACCCACGCGCGCTACCGGGCGGTGATCACCGACGCCCTCGCGCTGTTCGAGCCGCACCGGCTCCAGCGGCAGGTCGCCGAGACCGCGCACCGGCTGATCGACCGCTTCGCCGCCGTCGGGCACGCCGACCTGATCGCCGAGTACGCCCGCCGGCTGCCCGCCTTCGCGCTCACCACCTGGTTCGGCGTGCCGCAGGAGCAGCGCGAGGAGGTGGTGGACGCGATCACCGGGCTGATCGAGTCCACCGCCCGGGCCGGCGCCTCGTACGGGAAGCTCCTGGCGGTGGTCACCGCGATGGTCGCCGAGCGCCGCGAGCGCCCCCGGCACGACCTCACCTCGATGTACGTCACCCACCCGGTCGGGCTGGACGACGACGAGGTGATCCGGCAGATCACCCTGACCCTGATCGCCGGGCACGAGCCGACCACCAACCTGATCGGCAACGCCCTGCTGCGCCTGCTCACCGACGCCCGCTACGCCGGCTCGCTGTTCGGCGGCGCGATGACCGCCCATCAGGCGATCGACGAGGTGCTCTGGCACGAGCCGCCGATGGCCAACCTCTCGGCCCACTACCCGCGGTACGACATCACCTTCCACGGCCGCGAGATCAAGGCGGGCACGCTGGTGCTGGTCTCGTACGCGGCCGCCAACTCCCAGGCCGCGCCGCCCACCGACGACGGCGGGCTGCGCAGCGGCGAGAGCGCCCACCTGGCCTGGGCGGCCGGCCCGCACGCCTGCCCGGCCCGGGACCCGGCCCTGCTGATCGCGATCACCGCCATCGAGCAGCTGGGCAGCCGCCTCAGCGACCTCGAACTGTCCACCCCCGCCGAGGACCTGCTCTGGCGCCCGGGCCCGTTCCACCGGGCCCTGACGCACCTCCCGGTCCGCTTCGCACCGGTCGAGGGGTAGGCCCGGACGGGCCCGGACGGCGCGGAGGCCCGGACACCGTACGTGTCCGGG
>NZ_JBHVEU010000299.1:0-10968 GCF_042802075.1 Kitasatospora sp. NPDC057518 | reverse complement strand
GCGTAACCGGTGCCCGGACTACGGCTTGATGCGGACCACCTGCGGGTCGTGGTCGCTGGCCTGCTGGGCGAACTCGGCGTTGATGTGCACCACGTCGTACTTGGCGTAGCCGACCTCGGGGCTGACCAGGATGTGGTCCAGCACCTGCGAGTTGCCCTGGTAGACGTACGAGTACTGCTCGGTCTCCGGCAGCTCGTTCACCAGGTCGCGCAGCACGCCGTCCTTGGTGAGCGCGGCCAGCGCGGGCGAGAACTGGTAGTCGTTGAAGTCGCCGAGGGAGACGACCTTGGCCTCCTTGTCGGCGGCCAGCAGCTTGGCGACGAAGGACTGCTCGACGGTGGCCTGCTTGATCCGCTGCACCTCGGAGCTGCGGGTCGGCTGCTGGAAGCGGCTGTCGATGCCCTGGTCGCCGCCCTTGCTGTTGAAGTGGTTGGCGATGACGAAGACCTTCTTGCCGCGGAAGGAGAACTGGCCGACCAGCGGCTTGCGGCTGTTGGTCCAGGCCTCGTCGTTCGGCTCGATCCGGCCGGGCGAGGCGGTCAGCGCGGCGCCCGCGCCGGTGCCGGTCACGCCGACGGCGGTGGTGGCGCTGCCGCCGGGGATGTCGGTGAAGGACACCCGCTGCGGGTTGAACAGGAAGACCTGGCGGATGTTGCCGCCGGGCTCGCCGCCGTCCTTGCCGTCCTGCGGGTCGACCGAGCGCCAGTCGTAGGCCGGGCCGCCGGCCGCCTTGATCGCGGCGATGAACTTGGCGACGGTCTGGCTCGCGTCCACCGTGCCGTCGTTCTTGTTGCCGTTGTTGTCCTGGATCTCCTCCAGGGCGACGATGTCGGGCGAGCGCAGGTTGGTGACGACGCCCTGGGCCAGCTCGGCGAACTTGGCGTCCGGGTTGCCCGGGGCCAGGTTCTCCACGTTGTAGGTGGCGAGGGTGAGTTCGCGGTCGCCGGCCTGGGCGGTGACCTCGCGCTGGAGGTGGTTGTCCTTCAGGGTGCCCATGGTGCCGGCGACCAGGGTGTAGCCGCCGAAGTTGTTGTAGTCCAGCGGGCCGGTGGTGGTGCCGGTCAGCTCGTCGCCGACGTTGGCGACCGGGAACGGCCGCTGGTTCACCGGGGCCTGCTGCTGGATCATCAGCCGGCCGACGTTGGGCTCCTTGTACGACTCGTACAGCAGGCCGCCGCGCTTGCTGCGCTGGTCCTGCTTGTCTGCGGCGACCCACAGCTCGTTGTACTTGTCGGTCGCCTGCACCACCCGGACGTCCTTGACCTGGACGAGCATGCCCTCCAGCGACTCGTAGAAGTCGAGGGTGTACTTCTCCGGCTGGAGCGTGCCGCCGTCGATGGAGCCGTCCGGGCCGGCCGGCGGGGCGTAGGTGCCGGGGATGTTGCGGGTGTCCACGACCACCGGGGCGGGCAGCGGGTTGCCGGCCGACAGGACGGTGATGCCGGGGGCGGTGATCTCGGTGATGGACTGCGAGCCGCCGCTGTAGTTCGGGTAGTACTCGGTGACCTTGCCGCTCACCAGCACCGAGTCGCCGACCTGCACGGTCGGGTTGCCGCCGGTGTAGACGAAGATGCCCTCGCTGGTGGCCGGGTCGGCGTCGGGGTTCGGGTCCTGGAGCCAGAAGCCCTTGACGCTGCCGTACGCGCGCACGCCGGTGACGATGCCGGGCACTCCGGTGACGGGCTTGCCGGCCTGCGGGGATATCCGGGTGCTGCCCTGGATGTCGTGGATCCGCAGCGGGCCGGCCTCGGTCGGGGCCGGGGTCGCGGGCGCGGCGGCGTTCGCCACCGGCAGCGGGACGAGCACCAGCGAGGCGGCCAGGGTGGCCGGGATCAGGGCGGCGCGCAGCAGGGTTCTGCGGGGGCGGGAGGCGGGGGCGGTGGTCACCGGGGCAGGGCTCCTAGCTCCGTCGTGCGGCACGGTCGTGGCACGGCGGTCCGGGCGGAGGCGCGCGTCGGGCGCGCGCTGCTCGCGTGGCGAAGAAGCGGAGGACGGTCTCCCGCCCCCCGCGGCGCCCCTCAAGATACGCGCGTAGAAAATGCCCCGACAAGACCCCGACGGTGAACGGACGGTTCCCCGCAGGTGACGTGACGGCCGCTCAGCCCGGGTTTCTCACAGCCCGCTCCCAGTGGACTCCCAGGAAGCCTCGATCCGCTCCACGACCAGCTCGCACAGCTCGTGGGTGCGCAGCGCGTCGTGGGCGTCCAGGGTGCGCCCGGCGCGGACGGCCGCCAGGAAGGCGAGCACGCACTGCTCGATGCCGCGCTGACGGGCCACCGGCACCCAGTCGCCGCGGCGGCGGACGGTCGGCTGGCCGCGGTGGTCGACCACCTCGGCCAGGTTGTGCACCTCGCGCTTGGAGTCGCCGCCGGAGACCTCCAGCACCTCCTCGGTGGAGCCGGAGACCCGGTTCATGATGCCGAGGGCGGTGAAGCCCTCGCCGCCGAGGATGAGCACCACGTGCTCGACCAGCCCGTCCCGGGTGCGGGCGCGGACGTCCACGTGCTCGATCTCGCCGGGGGCCAGGAACCGCAGTACGTCCACGACGTGGATGAAGTCGTCGAACACCAGGGTGCGGGCCGCCTCGGCCAGGCCCTCGCGGTTCTTCTGGAGCACGATCAGGTCGCGCGGGCGCTCCTTGGCCTGGGCGTAGCCGGGCGCGTAGCGGCGGTTGAAGCCGACCATCAGCGAGCGGCCGGTGCGGTCGGCGAGGTCGACCAGGCGGCGGGCGCCGTCCAGGGTGTAGTCGAGCGGCTTGTCGACGTAGACGTCCACCCCGGCGGTGAGCAGCTGCTCGACGATCGGGACGTGCTGGTCGGTGGCGGCGTGCACGAAGGCGGCGCGGATGCCGCTGCCGATCAGCGCGCCGAGGTCGGTGAAGCGGTGCTCGGGGGCGATCCGGTGGGTCTCGCCGAGCCGGTCGAGCTTGGCCGCGTCCCGGGTCATCAGCCGCAGGTCGAGCCCGGGCAGCGCGGTGAGCACCGGCAGGTAGGCCTTCTGGGCGATGTCGCCGAGGCCGATCACCCCGACCGGGAGCGGGGCGTCGGCGGCTGGCGTGCTGGTCATGAGGCCTCCCGGCATGCGGACGATCATCGGCGGACCCACCTTACGCACCGGCCGGCCCGGGCACGCCACCGCCCGCCGTCCGGTCCCGTCCGTGAACTGCTGACCATCCGTCACCAGTGGCTGATCACAGCCCCTTCGGACAACATGACATTGTACTGTCACATTGTCTGGGGTACGGTGATCGAGCGCTGACACCGGGGGCCCGGTGTCACGGAACGGAGGGACGCGGCGGAAACCAGGGCTCCGAACGCCCCCGCGGCCGACCGCCCGTTCCACTCCTCGTGCCGCTCCACGCGTCCTCGCGGCCGAGACCCGCGCCGGACGTGTCCGCCGTGCCGCTCACGCGTCACGGCACCGCCGGCGGCCCCTCCGACGCCTCCACCGCACCAACGCCCCGCTGAACGCCGGAGGCGCGCGCACAGTCCTGTCCCGTCGCTTTCCCAGGAGCACGCTCATGACCGCCACCGCGCACGTCGTCAGGTCGGCAACGAACGAGATCGCCACCGAACTCACCGCCCGGACCCTGCTCCAGCTGGCCGAGCGCGAGATCGGCGCGATCCACGTACGCGGCTACTACCCCGTCGAGATCGCCGAGCAGGTCGCCCAGAAGGCGATCAACCACCAGGCGCTCGGGCACTACCACAAGCAGTACACCAGCAGTGTCGGACGGGTGTACATGCCGCACATCGACACCAAGTGGGACGCCGAGCTGACGAAGCAGTACCACGACAGCGCCCTGCCGGCCATCGAGGACGTCCGCTCGATGTTCCACCCGTACCTCTCGCCGATCGACCGGGTGCGCCTGGAGCTGCAGGAACTGTGGCCGGCCGGCGCCAACCTGCTGCGGCTGCGCGAGCGGGCCTGCTTCGTCGGCGCCTTCCGAGTCTTCCAGCCCTCGACCTCGAAGTTCTACCCGCACAACGACGCGATCGACCAGGAGACCGACGCCCCCGAAATCGCGGGCGTGCTCAACCAGTTGGTCGCCAACGTCTACCTCCAGGTCCCGAAGAAGGGCGGCGACCTGCACCTCTGGCTGCGCGAGCCGACCCCGGAGGAGACCGCGACGATCCTCGACGTCGAGGGCCTGCAGCCCGACTCCGTGGAGCCCCCGGTCCACGTGATCCACCCCGAGGCCGGCGACCTGATCATCTTCAGCCCCCGGATGCTGCACGCGGTGACCAGCGGCGAGGACGAACACCGGGTCGGCGCGGCCGCGTTCATCGCCACCAAGGGCCCGAAGGAACCGCTCGTCTACTGGAGCTGACGCCGCTCCCGCCACAGCCTTCGAATCGACCGTCGACACGCAGAGAGGACTTCGGCATGCTCCCGGCGCTCGTCCGCGCACACGCGCGAACCCACCCGCATCGAACGGCCGTCGTCGTGGGTCGGGAACGTCTGACCTACGCCCGACTCGCTTCCAGGGCGGACCGTCTGACGGACCTGTTGCGGGCGTCGGGCATCGGTCGCGGCTGTCTGGTCGGCATCCATCTCGACCGCACGGCCGACGCCGTGGTCGCCCAGCTGGCGGTCCTCGGCGCCGGCGCGGCCTTCACCCTCGTCGAGCCCACCGAACCGGTCGCCGAGGGGGCGAACCGGCTCGCCCTCGCCGCCCCCGACCTCGTGCTCGCCGAGCCGCGCCACCACGGCGAGCTGCGCCGGTCCGGACTGCGGGTGGCGGACGGGCACGAGGCCGGCGGCGGCCTCGTGCCCCCGCCGGCCCCCGCCGACGGGCCTACGGAACCCGGGCCCGCCGACGACGACACGGCCTACGTGCTCTACACCTCGGGCTCCACCGGGGTGCCCAAGGGCGTGCAGGTCTCGCACGCCAACATCCGGCACTACACCGAGTCCCTGCTCCAGCGGCTCGACATCACCGAACCGCTCTCCTACGCGCACGTCACCACGCTCGCCGCGGATCTCGGCAACACCTGCCTGTTCCTCCCGCTGTGGACCGGCGGCACGCTGCACCTGGTGGACGACGCCACCCGGCGCGACCCGGCGGCGCTCCTGCGCTACCTCCAGGACCACCGGGTGGACGTCCTGAAGACCACCCCCTCGCACTGGAGCGTGGTCTTCCGGGCCTTCGGGCAGGACGGGACGACCCGGCCCGAGCTGCGCTTCCTGCTGCTCGGCGGGGAGTTGCTGGCGCTGCCGCTGGCCCGCCGGATCCTCGACTCCGGTGTCACCCGGAACCTCGTCAACCACTACGGGCCCACCGAGGCGACGGTGGGCGTCGCCGCGCACCGGCTGACCGCCGCGAGCGACCTCGACGCCCTCGACGGCGCCTCCGTGCCCATCGGCACCGCGCTGGGCCGCACCCGGCTCCTGGTCCGCGCCGACGACGGGACCTTCCACGACCGGGACGCGGTGGGCGAGTTGTACATCGCCGGCCCGTCGGTGGCGCTCGGCTACCGGGACGACCCGCAGGCCACCGCGGCGGCCTTCACGGACGACCTCGCGCGGCTCGACCCGGCCCTCGGACGCGCCTACCGCACCGGCGACCGGGTGCGCGCCGACTCCCGGGGCGTGCTGGAGTTCCTCGGCCGGGGCGACCGGCAGGTCAAGGTCAGCGGGTACCGGATCGAACTCGGCCACGTCGAGGCGGGCCTGCGCCGGCACCCGGCGGTCGCCGACGCGGTGGCCGTCCTGCTCACCAGGGACCGGGCGATGCTGGTCGCCGCCGTGGTGCCGGCCGCCGACGGCCGTCCGGCGATCCAACCGGCCGTGCTGCGACGGGAGTTGCGGGAGCTGCTGCCCGCGCACATGGTCCCCGACCGGATCGAGGCCTTCGACGCCTTCCCGCGCAACGCCAACGGGAAGACCGACCAGGCCGCCCTCCGGGAGCTGCTCGAAGCACGGCTCGCCGAGCGCACGCCCCGCCCGTCCGACCCCGCCGCCGACGGCGGCGACCCGGTGCTCGCCGACGTCCTCGCCTCCTGGCAACGGCACCTGGGCCACGGCGACTTCGCGGTCGACCAGGACTTCGACCAGGCCGGCGGCAGCTCGATCGACGCCATCCAGGTCATCGCGGACCTCCAGGCCAAGGGCTACCGGGTGTCGGCCGCGGCCTTCCTCGCCGAGCCGACGGCGGCCGCCCTGGCCACCCGGCTGCGGGAGGACCGCGGGGGCGACGACCACGGCCGCGCGTCCGCCGCCCGGGTCGTCGCGGACGACCGTGCGCTCTCCCCCGCCCAGACCTGGTTCTTCCGGCAGGAGTTCGCCCAGCCCGACCAGTGGAACCAGGCCCTGCTGCTGGAGACCGACAGCACGCCGCGGCCGGCCGAGCTGGCCGCCGCGGTCGCCGACGTGGTGGGCCTGCACCCCATGCTGCGCACCGCGTTCCGCCCGGGAGCCGACGGCCGGCGGCGCGAACTCGTCGATCCCGCCGACGCGTTCAGCTGGTCCCGGCTGCCCGAGGAGGACGGCCCGGCCGCCCGGACCGTCCGGGACGTCGCGGCCGCCCTCCAGCGGGAGATCCGCATCGCGGACGGCAACCTCTTCAAGGTGCACCTCTTCCTCGGCGACGGCCGGGCCGAACTGCTGCTGATCTGCCACCACCTGGCGATCGACGCGGTCTCCTGGCGCATCGTCGTCAGCGACCTCAGCCGCTGCTACAGCGAGCGGCTGCGCGGCGGCGAGCCCACCACCGCCCCCGGCCCGACCGGCTTCGGCCAGTGGGCCACCCACCTGCGCGACCGGGCCGCGCAACTGCGCGGGGACCTCGCGCACTTCGACTCCCTGGCCCGGCTGCCCGCCGTCGCGCCACGGCCCGACGCCCCCGGCGACAACCGCGAGGGCGACGCCCAGGCCCTCTGGTTCCGGCTGTCGCGCGCGCAGAGCGCCGCCCTGACCGAGGCCGCGGCCCGCTCCGGCATCCCCGCCCACGCGGCACTGCTGGGTGCCTTCGCCCAGGCGCTCACCGAGCAGCTCGGCACGGACGAACTCGTCGCGGACGTGGAGAGCCACGGCCGGATCTGCTTCGACGAGACACTCGAAGTCTCCCGCGTGGTGGGCTGGTTCACCTCGACGTTCCCCGTCAGCGTGCGCACCGTCGCCGGGGACCTCGCCGCCACCGGCAAGTCCGCGGCGGCGGCCCTGGCCGAGGTGCCCGCCCTCGGGGTCGCCTACGGCCTGCACGAGCAGCCGCAGCGGGCCGACGTCTGCTTCAACTACCTCGGCCCGTTCGCCCTGCCCTTCGGCGACGACCTGCACCTGCGGCCCTCGCGCCACCGGGTGGGGCCGGTCCGCGGCCCGGAGAACGACCGCGGCTACGGCCTCAAGCTCACGGCGCGCGTCCACGACGGGCAGCTGGTGGCCGACCTCTCCTACACACCCGCGCGCCACGACCCCGAGCGGATGCTCGACCTGGCCCGCGCCACCCGCGACCACCTGCTGCGCGGCGCGGGGCTCCCGCCCGCCGACGGCCGGTTCGTGCTGGAGTCGGGATCGAGCACCGGGCTCCTCGCCCAGGTGCCGGGCGCCCTGGAGTGCGAGCCGCCCGCCGGGTCCGTCCGCGAGTACGGCACCGTCCTGCTCACCGGCGCGACCGGTTTCATCGGCGCGCACCTGCTCGACCTCCTGCTGACCCGCACCCGGTCGAAGGTGGTCTGCCTGGTGCGCGCGAAGGAGGGCCGGACACCCGCCGAGCGCCTGGCGGACGCCTACGCCTGGTACGTCCCGGACGGTCGCCTCGACGCGTACGCCGACCGGCTCACCGTGCTGGCCGGCGACCTCGCCGAGCCGGACTTCGGCCTCGCCGAGCCGGACTACCGACGGCTGTGCCACGAGGCGGAGGCGCTCTACCACCTGGCCGCCGACACCAGGCTGTTCGGCGACCGCGAGTCGTTCGACCGGCAGAACACCGAGCCGGTGCGGGCGATGATCCGGCTGGCGACCACCGGCCGGCCCAAGGACCTGCACTACGTCTCGACGCTCGCGGTCTGCGGCGGCGGCGCGCCGGGCGAGCCGGCCGTCTTCTCGGAGGACAGCCTGGACATCGGCCAGGAGTTCCTCAACGAGTACGAGCGCAGCAAGTACGACGCCGAGCGCCTCGTGCAGGGCTTCGCCACCCAGGGCGGCAGCGCGTTCGTCTACCGCTCCGGCAACGTCAGCGGCCACTCGGTGTCCGGCCGCTTCCAGCGCAACGGCGGCGACAACCGGCTGGTCCAGCTGCTGCGGGCGTCGGTGCGGATCGGCCGGGTGCCCCGGGTCGGCGCCCTGACCCTCGCGCTGAGCCCGGTGGACGTGGTGGCGCGGGGCATCCTGGAGATCTCGCGCAGCGCGCGGGTGCGGGGCGGCACCTTCCACCTCGACACCCACCACGAGGTGTCCTACGAGCGGCTCTTCACGGTCCTGCGCGACCAGGGGTACGCCCTGGCCGAGGACGGGGCGGAAGGCTTCGCGGAGCTGTTCGGCCGCTACCTCGGCGACGGCGGGGAGCAGCTCTCGCTCGCGCACTTCTGGGCCGGCCGACCGGACCGCAACGTGCGGTACGACCACACCCGCACCCGGCGGCTGCTGGCCCGGCTGGGGGTGGAGTTCCCCGAGGTGACGGGCTCCTGGCTGCACGCCTTCTTCACCGGCCTCGGGCAGCAGGGCGAACTCCCCTCCGCGGGCACCAGGTAACCGACATGGACGACAGACAGGGAACAGGCATGGACGAGAAGCGGGTCGCCGTGGTCACCGGGGCCTCCTCCGGAATCGGGCGCGCGATCGCCGCGCGCTTCGCCCGGCAGGGCGTGCGGGTGCTGGCCACCGGCCGCGACGGCAGGAGGCTCGCCGACCTGGCGGCCGAGTCGGACCAGGCCCCGGGGGCGGTCCGGCCCTTCCCGGGCGACGTGACGACGCCCGGGCACGCGCGGGAGCTGCTGGCCGCGGCCGCGGCGGAGTGGGAGGCGGCGAGCATCTTCGTCGCCTGCGCCGGGCACGGCCTGCCGGGCACCGTGCTCGGCTCGGACCCCACCCGCTGGGAGCGGCTGATCGAGGTCAACGTCCTCGCCGTCCTCCACCAGCTCCGGGACGCCGCGGCCGAGTTCGTGCGGCAGGCGGAGCTGGACGGGGGGCGGCGGGTCCGCGACATCGTGGTCATCGGCTCGACCGTCGGACGGCAGGTCTCGGCGGCGAACCCGGTGTACGGGTCGACCAAGTTCGCCGTCCACTCGCTGGTCGAGGCGCTGCGCCAGGAGGTCTGCGCCCACAACGTCCGGGTGACCCTGATCGAGCCCGGTTTCGTCCGCTCGGGCTTCCAGGACGCCGCCGGCTACGACAGCGCGTGGTTCGAGGCGGTCGCCGCCGAGAGCGGGCCGCTGCTGACCCCGGAGGACGTCGCGTCGGTCGTCGAGTTCGCGGTCGGCCGCCCGACCCACGTGCACCTCGACGACATCCGGCTCCGCCCCACCCGTCAGAAGGTCTGAGTGCCCCGCACCACCCGGAGGAGCACGCCGCAGAGGCTTCCGCGCTGAGGCCGTCCGCCCGGCGGGCTTCGTCCGACCGACATGACGAGGAGGAACGTTGTCACAGCTCAGGCCGGTCGCCGTACTGGTCGACGCCTACACCTCCGGCGGCTACCTGCCACCGGAGTTCACCGCCCTGGGTGCGGACCTGGTGCACGTCCAGAGCACCCCCGGGCTGATGCCCTCCATGCCCGCCCCGGACCTGACCGTCTACCGGGCGAACATCGTCCACGAGGACCTCGACCGGACGGTGGCGGAGCTGGCGCGGTACGCACCGGTGTGCGTGCTCGCCGGACAGGAGCCGGGCGTGCTGCTCGCGGACCGGCTGTCGGAGCGGCTGGGCCTGGCGACCAACGGGACGGAGCTCTCCGAGGCCCGCCGGAACAAGTACCGGATGATCGAGGTGCTCCGCGCCGCCGGCCTGCACTGCGCCGACCAGTTCAAGAGCGGCGACCCGCAGGCCCTGGTGGACTGGGCGCAGCGCGCCGGGCGCTATCCGGTGGTCGTCAAGCCGCTCGACTCCGCCGCCGGCGACGGGGTCGTCGTCTGCGCCGACGCCGAGCAGGTGCGGTCCGCGGCGAAGGCCGTCCTGGACACCGAGACGATCTACGGCTCGCCCAACCGCGAGGCGCTCGTCCAGTCCTACCTGGAGGGGACGGAGTACGTCGTCGACATGGTCTCCCACGAGGGCCGGCGCTACGTGTGCGGCGTGTGGGAGTACCAGAAGCGCCTGCTGCCCTCGGGCCGCAACATCTACGACCGCGAGCGCCTGCTGTCGCCGGCCGAGCCGCCGGCGGCCGAGCTGACCGACTACGTGGACCGGGCGCTCGCCGCGCTGGGGGTCCGCCACGGGCCGAGCCACGCCGAGGTGATCGTCACCGCCGACGGGCCGGCGCTGGTGGAGGTCGGCTCGCGGATCGCCGGGAACATGCACCCCGGGTTCCACGACCGCTGCACCGGCGCCAACCAGGCGACGCTCAGCGCGCTCGCGTACCTGCGGCCCGAGCGGTTCGCCGCCGAGTACGCGGGCCGCGGCTACCACAAGTTCGAGGAGGCCGTCTGCTGCACGACCTCCACCACGCTGTCGGGCGTGGTCGAGAGCGTCGACGAGCGGGCGGTGCGGCGGATCGCCGGGCTGGAGAGCGTGTTCGGCCTGAACCTGAAGCTCGGGCCCGGGGACCGGATCCGGCCGACCGTCGACCTCTACTCCAGCACGCTCAGGATCTTCCAGTGCGCCGGGACCGCGGACGCGATCCACCGCGACCACCGGCGCATCGAGGAGCTCAAGGACCAGGTCTACCGGTTGTCCGACACAGAGTCAGGTGAGAGATGAGCACCGTCGTCGTCGCTGTCGTCCCGGGCGCGGCCGTCGGCCCCGCCGCCATCGCCGCGGCGGTCCGGGCCCGCGGCCTCCGCCCGGTCTTCGTGGCCGTCGCCGGCGCCCTGGGGG
>NZ_JBHVEU010000298.1:0-10968 GCF_042802075.1 Kitasatospora sp. NPDC057518 | reverse complement strand
GGCCGGAGGCGTGCCTGCCGCCCCTGCGGCTACTTCGGCGTGTACCAGCTGAACTCGAGGATGGTGTCGTTGTAGTCGGCGTCGTCGCCGTTCTCGGCGACGAGCACCATCAGGTTGTAGGCGCCGATCTCGTACGGGCCACCGGAGTTGAGCCTGCTCGGCTTGAAGACGCCGTCGCCCTCGCTGAACTCGAAGACGGCGGTGAGGCCGGCCTGCCCGGTGATGGTCTCCTGGCCGATGACGGTGTTGCGCTCACCGGCCCCGACGAACTCCAGGCCCACGGTGCCGTCCTGGTTGGTGAGCCGCACCTTCTGGGCGCTGGACGAGTTGGTCTTGGCCTTGACGGTGACCTGGGCGCCGGCGGGCAGGCTGATCTCGGCGGTGTTGCCCTTGACGAGGACATAGGCGTCGGACATGGGATTCCTTCGTTCCGTGGGGAGTTCTCGTGGTGATCACCGCTCACGCTAGCCGCGCCGCGATCGATTCCAAGGAACTCCGTTCCGGAATAACACTTTCGAGGGAACGATCTTGACATCGGGCGCCAAGTGCCAACCCCCGTAAGGGAGGTGGGGTTCTCTGGGGGTTCCTCTCGGGGGCAACCCGGATGTCGGCCCGGGCCGACAGGCCGGACACTCGGTCCATGCGCATCACACGGGCCGGTTGGGCCGTCATGACGGTGCTCGCCACCCTCATCGCCGTGATCTCCGCCAAGTACTTCAGCTTCGACCCCGCGGGGTTCTTCGAGCAGCAGCGCGCCACCTACCTGCGCCACGAAGTCCCGCTCTACATCCACATCTTCGGCGCGATCACCGCACTCGCGGTCGGGCCCTGGCAGTTCTCCGCCCGCCTGCGCGAGCGCCGGCCCCGCCTGCACCGCCGGATCGGCGTCGTCTACCTGCTCGGCTGCCTGGTCGGCGGGGTGGGCGCGCTGCTGCTGGCGCCCGTCGCGTACGGGGGAGCGGTCGCGAGGCTCGGCTTCGTCGGCCTGGCCGTGGCCTGGCTGGTGACCGGCAACGCCGGGCTGCGGGCGATCCTCGACGGCCGGGTGGCCGACCACCGCCACTGGATGATCCGCAGCTTCGCGCTCACCTTCGCCGCCGTCACGCTGCGCCTGATGCTGGTCGCCGCGACAGCCGCGCACCTGGACTTCCGCACCTCCTACACCGCCATCGCCTGGCTGTGCTGGGTGCCCAACCTGCTGCTCGCCTGCTGGTTCACCCGCCCCCGCCGCGCCGTCGCGGAGGTGGTGACAGGTCAGTAGGGGTGCTTGTCGGGCCTGGCCCTCCACGCGTCGTACGCGGGCTTGCCGAGTTCGGGGCAGAACTGCTCCATGCGGATGCTCCGCTCCTCGATGGGCTTCTTGAAGTCGTCGTACTGGTACTCGTCGCTGAACCCGATGTCCTGGGTGTCCTGCAGGTCCTGGCTGAAGTAGACGGCGTCGAACCGGGACCAGTAGATGGCGCTCATGCACATCGGGCACGGCTGGCCGCTGGTGTAGATCTCGCAGCTCTTGAGCATCCGGGCGCGGAACGGCTCCTTGTCCGACGGCTCGCTCGGGATGAGTTCCAGCGTGCTCTCCCGCTCGGCGACGGTGGGCTTCCCGGTGTCGGGCGCAGGGGAGCCGGCGGGGGAGTCGGAGCAGGCGGCGACCAGGCGGACCCCGGCGCCGAGCGCGAGGCGGCGCGGGGCGTCGCACCGGCCGATGACGCGGGCCGCGGCGATGAAGTGCCGGAACGTGCCGAGGTGACGGTTGCCCGGGTTTCCCCCGTGGACGGCTTCCTTGATCGAACCGGGGGATTCCGGCCCCGGCTAGCCCGGTCGGGCAGCGGTGTTCCTCCGCCCGGGTAGCCGGTACGGCGGGCCTCCGCGCCGGAGTCGGGGGTTCGGGTACGGATCGGGCTCGACGCGGGGAACGGCCCCGCGTCGACGCACCCCGAGCCGCAACCCTCAGGAGCCCCCGTGGCCCGTATGAAGCCCCTCGTCCTGACCGCCCTCGCCGTCGCCGTCACCGGTGTCCTGGCCACGGGCACCGTGGCCGCCGTCGCCGACGGCAAGCCCAGCCACAAGCCCGTCGGAGAGCCCGTCGGCGAGCCGGCGGGCAAGCCCAACGTCAAGCCGACCGTCGTCGTCCCGCACGGCCCGGCCGCCGTCAGCCCCGCGCTGATGGCCGCGCACGACCAGGTCGTCGGCGACTGGATCGACGTGGCCCCCGGGGACAACGGGGTCGCCATCGTCAGCTGTCCGTCCGGGGAGGTGCCCACCGGCGGTGGCGGCCAGACCAGCGCCTTCCGGATCTTCGTCACCGACTCCTACGCGACCGACAACTCCTGGGTCGTGCGCGGCACCAACACCGGCACCGGGACCGAGTCCATCCGCGCGACCGCCGTCTGCACCGCGCTCTGACCTTCCGGCCGGCCTTCCGGCCGCACCCGTACGACGAACGGCCCGGGCCCGGGCGGTGGTTGCCAGGGCCCGGGCCGTTCCGTCGCCCGGCTACTTCGGCGCCGGCAGCAGCCCCAGGCCCGAGACCGGCCCGAGGTGGGCGAGCTTGTCGGGGTTGGACACGGCGTGGACGGACCGCACCGCGCCGTCGGCGTCGATGTCCAGCTCGATGACGCCGGCCACGCGCTGCTCCGCGTCGTACACCACCGCGCCCGGGCGGCCGTTGACCCGGGCCGGGACGAGGCGCGCGCCCAGGCGGCGGACCCGGCGCAGGCCGCCGACGAGCAGCTGGGCGACGCGGCGCGGGTCGGTGAGGGAGTGGGCCAGCGCGCGGGCCTTGCCGCCGCCGTCGCCCTGGAACGCCACGTCGGGGGCGAGCATGCCGAGCAGGGCGTCCAGGTCGCCGCCCTCGGCGACCTCGAAGAAGCGGCGGGCCAGCTCCTCGCCCTCCGCACGGCGGGCCGGGGCCGGGGCGACGGCCTCGTCCTCGCGCGCCGCGGGCGCCAGGCGCTTCCTGGCGCGGGCGAGGATCTGACGGCAGTTCGCCTCGCTCTTCCCCACCATCTCCGCGACCTCCGGGTAGCCGTACCCGAAGGCCTCGCGCAGCGTGAACACCGCGCGCTCGACCGGCGAGAGGGCCTCCATCAGCACCAGGAACGCCATCGACAGGGTGTCCGCCAGCTCGGCGTGCTCGGCCGGGCCGGGCCGCTCGGCGGTGGTGACGACGGGCTCGGGCAGCCACTCGCCGACGTAGGCCTCGCGGCGCACCCGGGCGGAGGTGAGGTGGTTGATGCCCAGGCGGGTGACGGCCGTGGTCAGGTACGCCTTGGGGTCGGCGATCGCGGTGCCGGCCCGGTCGGCGCGGGTGAAGCCGAGGAAGGCGTCCTGGACGAGGTCCTCGGCGTCGCCGACCGAACCCGTCATCCCGTAGGCGATGGAGAACAGCAGCGGACGGTACCCGGCCACGCCCGCCGCACCCGCCGTACCCGTCATGTGGACCCCCTGTCCCGACCGTGGCCAGCAGGCTATCCGAGGCCCGCCGGGGCCCACTGGCGGGTGGTGTGGCGCAGGTCACGGAGCCCGGGCGGCCGGGGGATGTCACAGAACGGCGGGCCGTCCTGTCTCAAGGGGCAGCAAACGGAACAGCGACCGAGGAGCACGCCATGGAACCCCGCCTCAACCCCTTCGCCAGCCCCGTCATCGGCAAGGTCCTCAAGCACCTCATCGCGGCCAACAAGCCCATCGCCGAGTCGGCCCTGCCGTACACCGTCCAGGAGTTGGTGCGGCTGCGCGCCAGCCAGATCAACGGCTGCGGCGCCTGCATCGACATGCACTTCAAGGAGGCCGTGCACGCCGGCGAGGACCCGGTGCGCCTCAACCTGGTCGCCGCCTGGCGCGAGGCCACCGTCTTCACCGAGGCCGAGCGCGCCGCGCTGGAACTCGCCGAGCAGGGCACCCGGCTCGCCGACGCGGCCGGCGGGGTGAGCGACGAGGCGTGGGCGAACGCCGCCAAGCACTACGACGAGGAGCAGCTCGCGGCACTGGTCTGCGCGATCGCGCTGATCAACGCCTTCAACCGGGCCAACGTGATGATCCGCCAGCCCGGCGGCGGCTACGAGGTCGGCATGTACCACCACTGACCGGCGCGGCTCCGGGCCCCGCTCCTTCCCCAACCGGCCTGCCGGGTACGGCCGGTGGGGAGGCCGGGGCCCGGGCGGTGCGCCGCCCGCCCGGGGCGGCGCACCCGTCGCGTTCCACCCGACGGACCGTCAGTACGGACTGTTACGATCTTGGTCCGGGTGAACCGCCCGTTCCGGGAACCGAGGGAGACGTCCATGTCCGAGGAATCGACGCGCCGGATCGTCGTGCTGCGCCACTCCAAGGCCGAGCACCCCGACGTGGACGACCACGAGCGCCCGCTCGCCGACCGGGGCCGCGAGGACGCGCCGGCGGCCGGACGCTGGATCGCCGGCGCCGGCATCACCCCCGACCTCGCGCTGGTCTCCACCGCCGTGCGGACCCGTGAGACCTGGAGGCTCGCGGCCGCCGAGCTCCCGGTGGTGCCGAAGACCGTCGCCGAGGAGCGCGTGTACGAGGCGAGCCTCGGGGAGCTGATCGCGCTCCTCAACGAGCAGTCCGACGAGGTGCGGGACCTGGTCCTGGTCGGCCACAACCCCGGCGTCCACGCGCTGGCCGACGCCCTGGCGGGCGAGGCCGAGGGGGACCTGCTGGCGCGGATGAACCGCTCCGGCTTCCCGACCTCGGCCATCGCGGTCCTGGAGTTCCAGGGCAGCTGGAAGGCCGTCGAGCACGGCGTCGGCCGGCTCACCGCCTTCTGGATGCCGCACGCCTGACACCCGCACTGCAAGGCACCCAAACCGCCCGAACACGGCTGTGCCGCCCGGCAGTTCGCCGGGCGGCAGCATCGGGCCGGGGTCAGCGGCGCGGCCCGGCGACGTGGTCGCTCAGCCGGATGACGGTGATCTCGACCTGGCCGTGCCCGTCCTCCCACCCCGCGACCGGTTCGCAGCCCTCGTCGTCCAGGCCGAAGGCCGTGGTGTCGGCGGACACGGGCATCAGGCCCGTCTCCCCGTCGGTGCAGAAGTAGCCGAGGTGGGTGCGCAGTTCGGGGTTCCCGATCACGGAAAGCTCCTCCTCCCACTCCTCCTCGGGCTCCGCCGTGAAGGGCATCAGCTCCCCGGGGGTGCGGCCGGTGGCGAAGGCCGTGCACAGGGCGTCCAGGAGGGTGCCGTCGGAGACGAGCAGGGGAGCGTAGACCTCCCAGGTACCGGCCAGGGCCGGGTCGGTGAGGTCGACGCCGTACCGTTCCAGCAGCGGGGCGAGGTCGGCGCCCCGCAGCAGTCCGGGGCTGAAGCAGGCGGCCTCGACGGCGGCGGCGAAGCCCTCGGGGAGATGCGCCCCGGCGTCGGACGGCCGGAACTCGAAGACCGAGCGGCTCGGGTCGAAGACCGGCGTCCCCTCGGCCTCGTCGAACAGGTGGAGCCGGGAGGCGAACGGCTCCTCGCCGCGCAGCGCCGCCGGGCGCACCCAGGCGTGCTCGCGCCGGAAGCCGGTCTCGTACAGCAGGTTGCCGGTGACGCAGGCGGCGTAGACCGCGTCGGGGTCGTACTCCGCGAGGGGGCGGCCGAGCAAGGCGGCGAAGGCGTCGGCGAGTTGGCGGTCCCAGTCGGCATCCGCGGGCGCGGTGGGGTGGTAGGTCATGGCGGCACGGTAGCGGCGCCCGCCGACAGCGGCCGGGCCGGGTCCGGGGCGCGGGCCACGGCCGCGCCTACAGCAGCAGCGCCGCCACCTCCGCCGGTGTCCAGTGCCCGGCCGCGCCCGGGCGGGTGGCGAGGTAGCCGGCCGTGCGCCAGGGGCCCCAGCCGTGGGACTCGGCCAGGCCCGCCGCCAGGGTGCGCAGGTAGGGCGGGGTGGGGGCGTTGAGCTCGGCGCCGGCCACGCCCCGGGCGGCGGTGAAGGTCAGCAGCGGGTGGCCGTCCGACTCGCCGACGTGCAGCAGGGTTTCGTAGCGGCCCGGGCCCAGTTCGGCGCGCCCGGCGGCGAGCACCGGGGCGAGGTCGAGGTCGGTGCCGGGGGAGCGGCGCATCTCCTGGGCGGCGATGTCGCTGAACTGACCGACCGTCACCAGGTAGGCCCGGCAGGGGACTTCGCCGGGGAGGGCCGGGTCGTAGAAGGCCGAGCCGCCGCCCCAGGTGAGCGAGTGGTCGGCGAAGTAGAGCACGCCCGGCAGTACGGTGGCCACCGCCCGGCGCGGCGGGCGCGGGTCGCGGCTTCCGGGGTGGGTCTGCGCCCCGCCGTCGGGGCGGCCGCCGCGCAGGTAGCGGGCGAGGCGGGCGGCGTGCAGGTTCGAGCCGTACGCCACGTACCAGACGAGCACCTCCCCGCCGCTCTCCCCGCTGCTCTCCGTACCGCTCTCCCCGCCGCCCTGCCCGTCACGGTCCAGGTCCCGGTTCCGGTCTCGCCCAGCCGAATCCCAGTCGGGCGCGCCGCTGCCCAGCCCGCTCACAGGAAGGAGCCGCGGTGTGGGCCGCGAAAGACTCCCACAGGAATATGTGAAAACCGTGAACACGCCAGTGATCCGACCAGAACCCCCCGATTCGGCAGCGGCCCCTTCACTACTGGTAGCGAATCGGTCGCCATGGTGTTCATCACTCTTCTCGCTCCCGTCGCACCGCTCCGGTATTCGGCGATTACTCTTCACCAGCGAAAACGATCGGAAACCAGCGAAATAGCATTCGATTCATACCGTTGCTGCCCTCGCGTGGCATCGATGATGAGAATTTTCTTTGATCGATTCCTCACTGCATCCAGCCGACTCCCAGCGGAGTCATGGTGAGTGGGCGCACCCAGCAGGTGACAAAGACGTCACCCCGCGTGATACCCGTACGCGCCCCCAGGACCCCGGAGCCAAGGAACCCATCCATGGACGCACGCCACGAAACGGCCGGCCCCGGCACGCTGCACCGCCCGAACCCGGGCCCCGTGGCGGGCTGGCCGGCGGCCCAGCCCGCCCACCCCCGCAGCCTGCTCGACATCATCGCCGCCACCGCGCAGGCGCACCCCGGCGCGCCCGCGCTCGACACCGGCGACACCGTCCTCGACTACCGTGCCCTGCTGCACGAGGTCGAGACCCTCGCCGGGCAGCTGGCCGGCCACGGCATCGGCCGCGGCGACCGCGTCGGGGTCCGCATCCCCTCCGGCACCGCCGACCTCTACATCGCGATCCTCGCCGTCATGCGCTGCGGCGCCGCCTACGTGCCCGTCGACGCCGACGACCCCGACGAGCGCGCCGAGATGATCTGGCAGGACGCCGCCGTCTGCGCCGTCCTCGGCCCCGGGCGCGCCCTGCACGCCCCCACCGACGCCCGCCCCTCGGGCCGTCCGGCCTGGCCCGCCCCGGCCGACGACGCGTGGATCATCTTCACCTCCGGCACCACCGGCCGCCCCAAGGGCGTCGCCGTCACCCACCGCAGCGCCGCCGCCTTCGTCGACGCCGAGGCCCGCCTCTTCCTCCCGCAGCAGCCGCTCGCCCCCGGCGACCGCGTCCTGGCCGGCCTGTCCGTCGCCTTCGACGCCTCCTGCGAGGAGATGTGGCTCGCCTGGCGCCACGGCGCCTGCCTGGTGCCCGCCCCCCGCTCCCTCGTCAAGGCCGGCACCGACCTCGGCCCCTGGCTCGTCAGCCGGCGCATCACCGCCGTCTCCACCGTCCCCACCCTGCTCGCCCTGTGGCCGCAGGAGTGCCTGGACGCCGTCCGCCTGATCATCGTCGGCGGCGAGGCCTGCCCCGCCGAACTCGTCGACCGCCTCGCCACCGGCGGCCGCGAGTTCTGGAACACCTACGGCCCCACCGAGACCACCGTCGTCGCCACCGCCGCCCGCATGCTCCCCGGCCAGCCGGTGCGCATCGGCGCCCCCCTCGACGGCTGGGAGATCGCCGTCGTCGACCAGGCCGGCCACCCCGTCCCCTGGTACGAGACCGGCGAACTGCTCATCACCGGCGTCGGCACCGCCCGCTACCTCGACCCCGCCAAGGACGCCGAGAAGTTCAGCGCCCACCCCGCCCTCGCCTCGCCCCGCGTCTACCGCAGCGGCGACCTCGTGCGCAACGAACCCGAAGGCCTGATCTTCCTCGGCCGCGCTGACGACCAGGTCAAACTCGGCGGCCGCCGCATCGAACTCGGCGAGATCGACGCCGCCCTCCAGGCCCTGCCCGACGTGCGCGCCGCCGCCGCTGCCGTCCGCAGGACCCCCGCCGGCGCCGACCTGCTCGTCGGCTACCTCGTCGCCCGGCCCGGCACCACCCCCGACCTCGCCACCGCCCGCCGCCGGCTGCTGGAGCGCCTGCCCGCCCCGCTGGTGCCCGTCCTCGCCCTCGTCGACTCCCTGCCCACCCGCACCTCCGGCAAGGTCGACCGCAACGCCCTGCCCTGGCCGCTCGCCACCACCGGCACCGCCCCCGCCGCCCGGGCCCTGGACGGCACCGCCGGCCGGCTCGCCGCCCACTGGGAGCGCCTGCTCGGCACCGCCCCCGGCCCCGACGACGACTTCTTCGCCCTCGGCGGCTCCAGCCTCACCGCCGCCCGCCTCGTCTCCGAACTGCGCACCCGGCACAACGGCGTCTCCGTCGCCGACCTGTACGCCCACCCCGTCCTCGCCGACCTCGCCGCCCACCTCGACACCCTCGCCCCGGCCGCCGCCCCCGAGGACACCGCCGCCGGCGCCGCCGCCTCCTCCGCCGTCCGCGGCCGCACCGTGCGCCGCACCCCCCGCAGCGCCGGCCTGTGGCAGACCCTCCTGCTCCTCGGCATGTTCTCCCTCGCCGGACTGCGCTGGATCCTCCTCCTGATGGCCCTCGACAACCTCACCGGCAGCCACCTCGCCTGGGCCCCCCACAGCTCCTGGTGGCCCGTCGGCGCGGGCCTGCTCCTCCTCTACAGCGCCCCCGGCCGCACCCTGCTCGCCGCCGCCGGCGCCCGCCTGCTCACCGCCCGCATCCGCCCCGGCAGCCACCCCCGCGGCGGCCACGTCCACCTGCGCCTGTGGGCCGCCGAACGCTACACCGCCATGTTCGGCACCGCCGCCCTCGCCGGCACCCCCTGGGCCCCCCGCTACGCCCGCGCCCTGGGCTGCCGCGTCGGCCCCGGCGCCCAGCTCCACACCCTGCCCCCCGTCACCGGCCTCGCCCGCATCGGCGCCCACGCCTCCGTCGAACCCGAAGCCGACCTCGCCGGCTGGTGGCTCGACGGCGACACCCTCCACCTCGGCCGCATCGACATCGGCGACGGCGCCCGCATCGGCCACCGCGCCACCCTCATGCCCGGCGCCCGCATCGGCGCCGGCGCCGAGATCGCCCCCGGCTCCTGCGTCACCGCCACCACCGCCGTCCCGCCCGGCGCCCACTGGACCGGCTCCCCGGCCCGCCCCGACACCACCGCCCCCGCCGACTGGCCCACCGCCCCCGCCCCCGCCCCACGCGGCTGGAACCTCGCCTACGGCGCCGCCTTCGCCCTCTTCGGCCTCGTCCCGATCCTCGCCGCGCTGCCCGCCCTGGCCATCGTCTACCCGATGATCGACAGCGACGCCACCCTGCTCGGCGCCCTCGTCCAGCTCCTGCCCGCCACCATCCCGCTGGCCGCCCTCACCGTCGTCTGCTACGCCACCCTCATAGCGCTCCTCGTGCGCCTGCTGTCCCTCCCGCTGCGCCCCGGCCACCACCCCGCCACCGGCCGCGTCGCCTTCTGCGCCTGGGCCGTCAGCCGCCTCAGCGACACCGCCCGGCGCACCCTCTTCCCCTTCTACGCCAGCCTCTTCACCCCGGTGTGGCTGCGCCTGCTCGGCGCCCGCGTCGGACGGCGCGTCGAAGCCTCCACCGTGCTCGCCCTGCCCGGCCTGATGCGCGTCGACGACGGCGCCTTCCTCGCCGACGACACCCTCGTCGCCCCGTACGAGCTGCGCGGCGGCTGGCTCCGCCTCGGCCCCGCCCACGTCGGACGCCGCTCCTTCGTCGGCAACTCCGGCATCGTCGGCCCCGGCCGCCACCTGCCCGACAACTCCCTCGTCGGCGTCCTGTCCGACACCCCCGCCCACGCCCCCGAAGGCTCCTCCTGGCTCGGCCGCCCCGCCTTCGCGCTGCCCCGCGTCGCCGACACCGGCGCCGACGCCCGCACCTACAACCCGCCCCGGCGCCTGATGTGGGCGCGCGCCGGCGTCGAACTCTGCCGGCTGCTGCCGATCGTCCTCGCCGCCCTGCTCGGCGACCTCGTCCTCGCCGCCCTGCAGGAACTGCGCGACGACTACGGCCTGGCCGTCGCCCTCGGCACCGCCGGACTCGTGCTCACCGCCGCCGCCGTCGTCGCCTGCGCCGTCACCACCGCCGCCAAGTGGCTGCTCGTCGGACGCTTCCGCGTCGCCGAACACCCCCTGTGGTCCTCCTTCGTGTGGCGCAACGAGCTCTACGACACCTTCGTCGAGGAACTCGCCATGCCCTTCGGCGGCCACACCATCACCGGCACCCCCTACCTGAACGTGTGGCTGCGCAGCCTCGGCGCCCGCATCGGCCGCGGCGTGTGGTGCGAGACCCACTGGCTGCCCGAGACCGACCTGGTCACCGTCGAGGCCGGCGCCAGCGTCAACCGCGGCACCGTCCTGCAGACCCACCTCTTCCACGACCGCGTCATGCGGCTGGGCCCCGTCCACCTCGCCGCCGGCTCCACCACCGGCCCGCACTCCATCGTGCTGCTCAACGCCTCCCTCGGGGCCGGCAGCACCGTCGGCCCGGCCTCCCTGGTCATGCGCGGCGAGAACGTCCCCGGCGGCGGGCGCTGGCTCGGCAACCCCGTCGCCGCCTGGGACGCCGACCCCACCCCGCCCGCCGGCCGGCGCCGCCACCGGGCCACCGCCGGGGTGTGACGCGAATCACCCTGGCGGGGCGATGAGTTCGCGGTGCGGTCACGGTCTACCTCCCACACCCCCCCCCGAGATTTTTAACGCCCCCCCCCCCGGCAC
>NZ_JBHVEU010000297.1:0-10983 GCF_042802075.1 Kitasatospora sp. NPDC057518 | reverse complement strand
CCGCCCGGCCGGGGCCGGCCCCCCGGGGTGACCTCCGCGCCGATTCCCGTGACAGCCGATTCCCCTGAAAGGACGTGGAGTTGAGCACCATCGGTACGGTTCGTGGAGGCATCGGAACCCGGCTTCCGGCCCTCACCCGGCGCCCCGCCGCGGCACCGGGCCGGGACGGTCCGGGCGCCTCGGCCGACGAGATAGCGCACTGGCTGTCCGCCCGGGTGCGGGCCGACCGCTTCCGGGTCGAGCGCATCCCGTTCGACCGGCTCCGCGGGTGGTCCTTCGCCCCGGACACCGGCGACCTGGTGCACGACAGCGGGCGCTTCTTCTCGATCCAGGGCGTCGAGGTGGAGACGGCCGACGGCCCGGTGCCGACCTGGCGCCAGCCCATCATCGACCAGCCCGAGGTCGGCATCCTGGGGATCATCGCCAAGGACTTCGGCGGGGTGCGCCACTACCTGATGCAGGCGAAGATGGAGCCGGGCAACCCCAACATCGTCCAGCTCTCCCCCACCGTGCAGGCGACCCACAGCAACTACACCGGCGTGCACAAGGGCGCGCCGGTCGCCTACCTGGAGTACTTCCTCGATCCGTCCCGGGGGCGTCCCGTCGCGGACGTGCTGCAGTCCGAGCACGGCGACTGGTTCAACCGGAAGTTCAACCGGAACACGATCGTGCTGGTCGACGAGGAGATGCCGGTCGCCGAGAACTTCCGCTGGCTGACCCTCGACCGGATCGCCGCGCTGCTGCACCGCGACAACCTCGTCAACATGGACGCCCGCACGGTGCTCTCCTGCCTCCCCCTCCCCGTCTCGGGAGCGAGCGGGCTGATCTCCGTGGAGCACATCGAGGGCTGGCTGGCCGCGGAGCGGGCCCGCCGCTCGCTGCGGGTGCGGCGCGTCCCGCTGCGCGAAACCGGGGGCTGGATACGGACCGCGCACGCGATCCGCCGGGTCCCGGACCGCCACTTCCGCGTGGTCGCGGTGGCCGTCGAGGCGGGCAGCCGCGAGGTGGCCCAGTGGACGCAGCCGCTGGTCGAACCCGTACGGCTGGGGCTGAGCGCCTTCGTGCTGCGGTACTTCTCGGGCGTGCCGCACCTGCTGGCCCGGGCCGGCGTGGAGGTCGGCTTCCAGGAGATCGCGGAACTCGCGCCGACGGTGCAGTGCACCCCGGAGCACCATCGCGGCCGCCCCCGCGGGCCCCGCCACCACTTCCTGGACGTCGTCGAGAACGCCACGCCCTCCCGCGTCCACTACTCGGCCCTCCACTCCGAGGAGGGCGGCCGCTTCCTGAACGCGGTGAGCCGCTACGCCATCGTGGAGGCGGACGGAGCGCAGGCGCCGTCCCAACCACCGCCCGGGTACTGCTGGGTGACGCCTGGTCAGCTCTCCGCGCTGGTGACCCGCGGCGGGCGGGTGAACGTCCAGGCCCGCACCCTGCTCTCGGCGCTGACCACGCGCGCCGTCCGGCTCTGATCCCCCGGCTCCGATCCCCCCGCAACGCCGTCCACGGGGTGCGGGACCGCCACCGCGCGACCGGTGGACCCGCCCCCGCCATGCCCCGAATTCCGCTGCCCCGTCCTTCACCAGGGAGAGCACGTCATGACGGACACCACCGCAACGACCGCCGTCCCCGACCGCGCCGAGATCCTCCGCCGGGCGCGCGAGGTGGCGCCGGTCCTGAGGAACAACGCGCCCTGGGGCGACGAGAACCGGCGCCTGTCGAAGGAGACCGTCTCGGTCCTGGCGGACGCCGGCCTGCTCCGCACCCGGATCCCCAAGCGCCTCGGCGGTTTCGAGGTCGACATGCGCACCCAGGCCGAGCTCCTGGTGGAGCTGGCCCGCGCCGACGGCGCCGCGTCCTGGACGGCCGGCGTCTGGTCGATCAGCGCCTGGGTCGCCGCACTGTTCCCGGACGAGGTGCAGGACCGGGTCCTCGCCTCCCCGGACGCCCTGGTCAGCGGCATCATCAGCCCGACGGCCACCGCCGTCCCGGTCGACGGCGGCATCCTGGTCAACGGCTCCTGGAAGTTCAACAGCGGCGTCCAGCACAGCACCTGGGACACCAACGCGGCGGTCCTGCTCACCCCCGACGCGGCCCCCCGGCCCATCATGACGCTGATCCCGGTCTCCGACCTGGAGGTGGTCGACGACTGGCACACCGTGGGGCTGCGCGGGTCCGGCAGCGTCACCACGGTCGCGCGGGACGTCTTCGTCCCCGCGGAGCGCTACATCCCGATGGAGCCGGTCATGATCGGCGGCGGCGGGGCGGGCAGCAACGCCGGCTCGGAGATCTACCGGGCCCCGATCATGCCGACGGCCTGCGCGACGGTGAGCGCGACCGCCCTCGGCCTCGCGATCGCCGCGAAGGACGCCTTCTTCGAGCGCCTCCCCGACCGGCGGATCACCTACACCGACTACACCGACCAGCGCGAGGCGCCGCTGACCCACCTCCAGGTCGCGGAGGCCGCGGTGAAGATCGACGAGGCGGAGTTCCACTGCTACCGCCTCGCGGACCTCGTCGACGCGAAGAACGCCGCCGCCGAGCCCTGGACGCTGGAGGAGCGCGCCCTGGCCCGCCTGGAGACCGGCGCGGTCTGCGCGCGCGTCAAGGAGGCGGTGGACATCCTGGCCACCGCGAGCGGGGCGTCCTCGGTCTACCTGGACGTACCGATCCAGCGGATCGAGCGGGACGTCCGGACCCTCCACCTGCACGCCGTCATGCACCCGAACACCAACCTCGAACTCTACGGCCGGCTGCTGTGCGGCCAGGCGCCGAACACCCAGTACCTCTGAACCGCCGGTGCGAGCGCGATGCCCGGCCGGAACGAAACGGGAGGCGAACTGTGCTGACGGAGGCCGCGAACGAGGCCGCGCGCCCGGACCTGTCCGCGCCGGTCAGCGAGGCGGGCCGCAGGCTGCTCGGCCTCGTCTCCGAGCAGGTGCCGGCGATCCGCGCCGACGCCGACGTACGGGACCGGACCGGCACCTTCCCGGTCGAGGTCTTCGAACGCTTCGCACGCGCCGGCGTGCTCGGCGGCACCGTCCCGGCGGAGCTCGGCGGGCTCGGCGTGGACCGCCTCCACGACGTCGCCCTGGCGCTCCAGGAGGTGGCCCGGGCCGACGCCTCGACGGCGCTCGCCCTGCACGTCCAGTTCAGCCGGGGCCTGACGCTGGCGTACGAGTGGCGCAACGGCAAGCCGGAGGCCGCGGCGCTCGCCGAGCGGGTGCTGCGCGCCATGGCGACCGGCGAGGCGCGGGTGTGCGGCGCCGTCAAGGACCCCCCGGGCACCGTGACGCGGCTGGAGCCGGACGGCTCCGGCGGCTGGCTGCTCTCCGGCCGCAAGACGCTGGTGAGCATGGCCCCGGTGGCCACCCACTTCTTCGCCTACGCCCTGGTCGAGGCGGACGGCCGCACCTGCCTCGCGGCGCCCCTCGTCGCCCTCGGCACCCCCGGCCTGACCGTCCTGGACACCTGGGACGGCCTCGGGATGCGCGCCTCCGGCACCTGGGACATCGCCTTCGACCGGTGCCCCGTACCGGACGCCGACGTGCTGGTGCGGGGCCCGGTCGGGGAACGCGGCGACGCCGCGCTGGCCGGGCAGACCGTCAGCTCGATCACCATGCTCGGCATCTACCTGGGCGTCGCCCGGGCCGCGCGGGACGCCGCCGTGGAGTGGCAGCGGGAGCGCCCCGGCGCGCCCGCCGCCGTCCGCACGCTCGTCGCCGAGGTCGAGGCCCGCCTGTACGCGGCGCGCGCCACCACCGCCGCGGCCCTGGCCGAGGCCGACGCGCTGACCGCCGGCGTGCCCGATCCGGCCGTGCGCGGCCCCCGGATGATGACGGCGTTCCAGTGCGCGAAGCTGACGCTCAACCGGCTCGCGCCCGACATCGTCAACGACTGCCTCACCATCGTCGGCGGCGCCTCGTACGCCGGGAGTTCGAGCCTGGCCCGGCTCTACCGGGACGTCCGGGCCGGGTGGTTCATGCAGCCCTACACCTACCCCGACGCCGTCGACCACCTCAGCGCGCGGGCGCTGCGCATCGACCGGGACGACGACTACATGAGCACCCGCGCCGCCCGCCCCGCCGGGCGGCGCTGACCCACCGAGGAGGGCGCAGATGACAACGCGGGTATGGGACTACCTTCCGGAGTACCGGAACGAACGCGAGGACCTGCTCGACGCCGTCGAGACGGTGTTCGGCTCCGGGCAGCTGGTGCTCGGCGCGAGCGTGCGCGGCTTCGAGGCGGAGTTCGCCGCCTGGCACGGGCTGGACCACTGCGTCGGGGTCGACAACGGCACCAACGCCATCGTCCTCGGGCTGGAGGCGCTCGGCGTCGGGCCGGGCGACGAGGTCGTCACGGTGTCCAACACGGCCGCCCCGACCGTGGTCGCGATCGACGCCGTGGGGGCGGTGCCCGTCTTCGTCGACGTGCGCGAGGACGACTACCTGATGGAAACCGACCTGCTCGAGGCGGCCGTCACCGACCGCACCAGGGCGATCGTCCCCGTCCACCTCTACGGCCAGTGCGTCGACATGGACGCGGTGCTCCGGGTGGCGCGCGAACACGGCCTGGCGGTCCTGGAGGACTGCGCCCAGGCGCACGGGGCACGCCACCGCGGCCGGACGGCCGGCACCATGGGCGACGCCGGCGCCTTCTCGTTCTACCCGACCAAGGTGCTGGGCGCGTACGGCGACGGCGGGGCCGTGGTCACCCGCGACCCGGAGACCGACCGCGCGCTGCGGCGGCTGCGCTACTACGGGATGGAGGAGACCTACTACGTCGTCGACACCCCCGGCCACAACAGCCGGCTGGACGAGGTGCAGGCCGAGATCCTCCGGCGCAAACTGACCCGCCTGGACGCGTACATCGAGGGCCGCCGGAGCGTGGCGCGCCGCTACCAGGAGGCGCTCTCCGACCTCGCCGCCCCCGACGGCCTGGTGCTGCCCCGGACCACGCCCGGCAACGAGCACGTCCACTACCTCTACGTGGTGCGCCACCCGCGGCGCGACCTCGTCCTGAAGGAACTGCTCCGGCACGACATCGCCCTGAACATCAGCTACCCGTGGCCCGTCCACACCATGAAGGGGTTCCGCCACCTCGGCGTGGGCGAGGGCGCGCTGCCCGTGACCGAGCGGCTCGCCGGCGAGATCTTCTCGCTGCCGATGTACCCCTCGCTGCCCCCGGACCTCCAGGACCGGGTGATCGAGGCCCTGCGCGAGGTCCTGGCCGGGCTCTGACCTCCCGCTCCCCCGCGCCCGCAGCCGCAGCCGTGCCGACGACGATGACGATGGAGGCCCGACGATGACCGACCGGATCGACACCGCGCCGCCCGCCCCGCCCGCCCCACCGCACCCGTGCCGGATCTGCGGCGCGGCGACCGAGGAGTTCCTCGACCTCGGCCGCCAACCGCTCTCCGACGCCTTCCCGGCGCGGACGCCCGTCGCCGACGAGTTCTTCTACCGGCTCCGGGTCGCCCGCTGCACCGCCTGCACCATGGTGCAGCTGGTCGACGAGGTGCCCAGGGAGCGGATGTTCCACGAGGACTACCCGTACTACTCGTCCGGGTCGGCCGTGATGCGCGAGCACTTCGCCCGCACCGCTGGCGGGTTCCTGGCCTCGGAACTGGCCCGCGACGGCGCCTTCGCCGTCGAGATCGGCTGCAACGACGGGGTGATGCTCCGGACCGTCGGCGAGGCCGGCGTCCGCCACCTGGGCTTCGAACCCTCCCGCAAGGTCGCCGAGGTCGCGCGCGCAGCCGGCGTGCGGGTACGCGGCGACTTCTTCGAGGAGGCGACCGCCGCCGACGTCCGGCGCGCGGAGGGGCCCGCCGACGTGATCTACGCGGCCAACACCATCTGTCACATCCCCTACCTGGAGTCCGTCTTCCGCGGCGTCGACGCGCTGCTCGCCCCCGACGGCGTGTTCGTCTTCGAGGACCCGTACTTCGGCGACGTCGTCGAGAAGACCTCCTTCGACCAGATCTACGACGAGCACTTCTACCTCTTCACCGCGCGCTCCGTCCACGCGATGGCCGAACGCTTCGGCTTCGAGCTCGTCGACGTCCGCCGACTGCCGGTGCACGGCGGGGAGATCAGGTACACCCTCGCCCGGCCCGGCACCCGGCGCCCCTCGCCGGCCGTGGGCGAGCTGCTCGCCCACGAGGAGGAGCGGCGGCTCGCGGCCCCGGACACCCTGCGCGGCTTCGCCGACGCCGTGGCGGCGGTCCGGGACGACCTGCTCGCGCTGCTCACCCGGCTCCGCGACGAGGGCCGCACGGTGGTGGCCTACGGCGCGACGGCCAAGAGCGCGACGGTCGCCAACTACTGCGGCATCGGCCCCGACCTGGTCTCCTTCGTCTGCGACACCACCCCGGCCAAGCAGGGCCGCCTGACCCCCGGAACGCACATCCCGGTGCGCCCCGCCGAGGCGTTCGCCGACCCGTACCCGGACTGTGCGCTGCTCTTCGCCTGGAACCACGCGGACGAGATCATGGCCAAGGAGACCGGTTTCCGCGAGGCCGGCGGCCGGTGGATCCGCTACGTCCCCGAGGTACGCGTCGACTGACCGCGGCCCACCCGGCCGGGGAACGGCCTTCCCCGGCCGGCCCGCGAGGAGAGGAGTGCCATGGACGTACGGGAGTTGGCGGTCGAGGGCGCGCTGGAGTTCACCCCGCGCGTCTTCCCCGACGACCGGGGGGAGTTCCTGTCCGGCTACCAGGAGGCGGACTTCCGCGCGGCCACCGGGAGAACGCTGTTCGCCGTCCGACAGGCCAGCCACAGCCGGTCGCGGAGCGGGGTGCTCCGCGGGGTGCACTACACGGCCACCCCGCCCGGCTGCGAGAAGTACGTGACGTGCCCGCGCGGGCGGGCCCTGGACGTCGTCGTCGACCTGCGGGTCGGGTCCCCGACCTTCGGGCGGTGGGACTCCGTCGAGCTCGGCCCGGACCGGTACCGCGCCGTGTACCTGCCCGTGGGCGTGGGGCACCTGTTCCTCGCGCTGGAGGACGACACCGTCGTGTCCTACCTGCTGTCACAGGAGTACGTCCCGCGCAACGAGCTGGCGCTGTCGCCGTTCGACCCCGCGCTGGCCCTGCCCGTCCCCGAGGCGTCCCGGACGCTCCTCTCGGCGCGCGACCGGGACGCGCCGTCGCTCGCCGAGGCCCGCTCCGCCGGGCTGCTGCCCGACTACCGGGAGTGCCGGCGGGCCGGGTCCGGAGGGCGGTGATCGGCTAGCCTGGACCGCAACGCTGGGGAGGTCCGGGTGGCGGTCGTCGTCGAGGAACTGCTGCGCCGGTCGGCGCCGCGCGCGCTCGGCCTGCTCACCCGGCGCCACCCCACGCAGTTCGACCACTGCGAGGACGCCATGCAGGAGGCGCAGCTCGCCGCGGTCGTGCAGTGGCCGCGGGACGGGGTGCCGGACGACCCGGTCGCCTGGCTCCTCACCGTCGCCACCCGCCGCCTCCAGGACGTGATCCGCAGCGAGAGCGCCCGGCACCGGCGCGAGGCCGTGGTGGTGGCCCGGTCGGCCGCCGGCGAGCCGGCCGTCCCCCCGGCCGACGAGGCCGGCCCGGGCGACACCGACGACACCCTGCGCCTGCTGTTCCTCTGCTGCCACCCCGAGCTCTCGCCGCAGGCCCAGGCCGCGCTGACGCTCCGTGCGGTCGGCGGGCTGACCACCGCGGAGATCGCCCGTGCCTTCCTGGTGCCGGAGGCCACCATGAGCCAGCGGATCCGGCGGGCGAAGCAGCGGGTGAAGGAGGTCGGGGGCGGGTTCCGGATGCCCGTCGGCGAGGAGGGCGCCGCGCGGGTGCAGGTGGTCCTCCAGGTGCTGTACCTGATCTTCAACGAGGGGCACACCGCGTCCAGCGGGTCGACCGTGGTGCGCCCGGACCTGACGGCGTGGGCGCTGCGCCTGGTCCGTGACCTGCACCGCGCCCTGCCGCAGGAGGGCGAGGTGGCGGGGCTGCTCGCGCTGATGCTGCTGACCGAGGCCCGGCGGGACGCCCGCTCCGCACCGGACGGCGCGCTCGTCCCGCTCGCCGACCAGGACCGGACCCGGTGGGACCGGGACGCGATCGCGGAGGGGGTCGCCCTGGTGGCCCGGACCCTCGAACGCTTCGGGCCCGGCCCGTACCGCTTGCAGGCCGCGATCGCCGCCCTGCACGCGGAGGCGCCCGGCGTCGCGGAGACGGACTGGCCGCAGATCCTGATGCTGTACCGCATCCTGGAGCGCATCGCGCCGAGCCCGGTGGTCACGCTCAGCCGTTCGGTGGCGACGGCCATGGTCCACGGCCCGCTCGCCGGGCTGGAGGTGCTCGCCGAGGTCGCGGACGACCCCGCGCTGGCGCAGAACCACCGGGTCGACACCGTCCGGGCCCATCTGCTGGAACTCGCGGACCGCCCCGCCGAGGCCGGGGCCGCCTACGAGGCCGCGGCGCGGCGCACCGAGAGCGACCCCGAGCGGCGCTACCTGCTGGCGCAGGCGGAGCGGGTCCGTCAGCCGGGCGGGTCCCGGGGCGGTGCGGTCCGCGGCGGCCCGGCGGGCCGGTGCGGGGGTCAGGCCGGGTAGCGGTGCTTGGCGGTGAGCCCCTCCAGGACCGGGACGAGGTCGTGCGGGCTCGGCAGGGCGGCGGACTGCTCGGACACCCGCGCGGCGCCCTCCCGGAAGGCCGGGTCCTCCAGGACCCGCCGCAGCTCGGAGCGGAGCAGCTCGCCGGTCAGCCCGTCGGCGTCGGCGACGTAGCGGCCGGCGCCCTGCTCCTCCAGCCCGGAGGCCATCGCCACCGGCCCCCACCACTTCTCGCTCCAGTACACGTTGGGCACGATCAGCTGCGGGACGGCGTGTTCGACGGCGGCCGCGAAGGCCCCCGCCCCGCCGCTGTGGATGACGGCCGCGCAGGTGGGCAGGAGGTCGTTGAGCGGGACGAAGTCGACCACCCGCACGTTGTCGGGAACGCGGAGCCCCGGCGGGAGTTGACCGGGGGCGAGGGTCGCGACCACCTCGACGTCGAGGTCCGCGATGGCGTCGAAGACCTCGCGCGGCGAGGCGGACACCCCGTGGCCGCGGCCCTCCCGGTGCGCCAGTCCGAGGGTGAAGCAGACCCGCCGCCGCTCCGGGCGCCGGTACACCCAGGACGGCGTGGCGCTCGGGCCGTTGAACGGGACGTGCCGCATCGGGACGTACGGGATCCCGGCCGGGCGCCAGACCCAGGTGGGCATCGGGAAGACCGTCCACTGCCCGAGGACCGCCTCCTCGTCGAACTCCACGCCGAACCGGCCGAACACCGGTTCCAGCCACTCCCGCAGCGGATCGACGCCGTCCCAGTCGGAGCCCTGCGCCCGCCACTGCGCGCGGCAGGCCGTGCGCAGCTGGCCGAGCCCGTCCGCGCCGAACAGCATGCGGGCGTGCGCCGCCCCGACCCGGCGGGCGGCGGGCGCGCCCGAGAGGACGAAGGTGTCGGAGACGACGAGGTCGGGGCGCCACAGCTCGGCGAACGCGACCAGGTCGTCGAAGGACGAGTCGGGGTTGAACAGCATCCGCCAGCCGGCCGCGTTGGAGGCCAGCTCGGCGGTCGGGTCGCCGAGGGGGTAGTCGCTCTGGTGCGACTTCCGGCCCCCGGCCGGCGCCGCCGGGGCGCGCTCCGGCTCCGACCGCGCCATCAGGTCCCCGAGGTCGACCTCCTCGCCGATCGGCACGGGCGTGAGCCCGGTGCGGACGACGTCCTCGGTCAGGCGGGGCGAGCAGGCGACCCGGACCTCGTGGCCGGCCGTGCGCAGCGCCCAGGCGAGCGGCGTCTGCACGTAGAGGTGCGAGCGGAACGGTGCGGTGACGAACAGTACGCGCAACGGGCCCTCCGAGCTCGGACGATTCCCGGTGATTCTGGCACCGCGACGGACGGCCGCACTTCTCGCGGAGTGCTGTGTTCGGGGCGGCGGGGGCGGCGGGCGGCCGGGCCGGCCGGGAACAGCACGATCGAGGAAGCCCCCGCCCGCCGGGCCTCCTAGCATCGGCAGCCATGGATGACAGGTACGCCCCCAGCGCACTGTGGGAATACAACAACTCCGTCAAGGTGACCGAGCAGGGCGTGGCCGAGCTCGGATCCTTCAAGTCCGAGCCGGTGAACTTCAAGCTCGCCCTCTGGGATCCGCAGGTCAACGGCGTCCGCTACCTCAAGGCGCTCATCTTCGAACTCGCCACGCGGCTCACGCCGGAGAACCGGTCCCGCCTGCGCCGGATCCGCGGCCGCGAACTCGGCTCGCCCATCACCGTGACCCACGACGGCGACCGGGTCTGCATGGACTACCTGCTCGCCGTCCACGAACTGGACTTCATCTCCCGCCACCTCCCGCTGGACGGCGCCCGCGTCCTGGAGATCGGCGCCGGCTACGGCCGGACCTGCCACGCGATCTTCGCCAACCACCGCGTCGAGGAGTACTGCATCGTCGACCTGGCCCGCGTGCTCTCGCTGTCGCGGGCGTACCTCGGCAGGGTGCTCGCCCCCGAGGACTTCGCGCGCGTCAGGTTCGTCCCGGTCGACGACACGGACGACCTGGACCGGGCCCTCGGCGGGAGCCGCTTCGAACTCTGCCTCAACATCGACTCGTTCGCGGAGATGCCGCCCGGGACAGTGCTCAACTACCTCGACCTGGTCGACCGCCGGTGCGCGGCGCTCTACGTGAACAACCCGGTCGGCAAGTACCTGGAGAAGGAGCTGGACAACCACGCCCAGGGCGAGGAGGTCGTCCGGATGGCCCTGGCGACCGGGCTGCTGCGGGACGTCCTCGACATCCACGACAGCCGCGCCGTCGAGGCGCTGGCGCCGAAGTTCCTCTCGTCCTACCGCCCCGGGCCGCACTGGGAGACCGTCGCCGACGGCGGGGCCGTCCCGTGGAGCTACTACTGGCAGGCGCTGTACCGGCGGTCCACGGCGCCCGGCGCGGGCCCCGACGAGGGCTCCGACGCGGGCGCCGGCGCGGCGTGAGC
>NZ_JBHVEU010000296.1:0-11017 GCF_042802075.1 Kitasatospora sp. NPDC057518 | reverse complement strand
CCCCGGAGGAGCGGCACCCGTCGGTCCGTCAGGTCGCCCGGGTCGGGCGGTGGATCAGGGGCGGCCCGCCGCCGTCCGCGCGGCCGCGACCGGCAGCCGCAGCGGGTTCGCCTCCGGCAGCGCGACCGTCCCGGGTGCCGCGGCGGACGGCGCGACGGCGGCCGACCTGGCGGTGGCCGCGGCCGACTTCGCGCCGACGCCCGTGGTGTAGTACCCGAACATGTCGACCACCAGGTCGGTGCTGCCGACGTGGTTGAAGAAGTCCACGTACCCGTTGGCCCCGACCGAGGCGTTGACCATGTTGGGGATGGTCTGGCCCGCGGTGAAGTTCAGGTTCGAGGCGTCCGGCAGCCCGGCACCGGTCGGGGCCGAGTCCGCCGGCCCGCCGTCCGGGTAGACGGTGACGAAGCTGTCCGCGGTCGGGTTGGTGACCGTCACGTTGAGCAGCAGCGAGCCGATGCCCCAGTCGCGCGGCTTCAGGCCCCAGCCGAGCAGGGAGCTGCCGCCGGGGACCGGGCCACCGCCCTGGCGGCTGTCGTACTGCCGCACGGGGGCGCCGGTGACCAGCACGCCGTCGGTGGTCTGGCCGCTGTCGTCCGGGACGAAGTAGCCCGAGGTGTCGACCACGATGTCGACCGGCGCGAAGGCCGAGCTGAAGACGTCCACCAGGCAGCCGTCGCCGAGCCGGGCGACCGCCATGTTGGAGATCGTCTGCCCGGGGGTGAAGTTGAGGGTCGACGCGTTCGGCAGCGCCTGGCCGTGCGGGTAGACCGTCAGGAAGCCGACGTCCTTGGGGTCGGTGACGGTCACGTTGAGCGCGGCCGCCGTCGCGTTGTACGGGATCCGGGCCTGGTTGCACAGGTTCACCGTGACCGTGCCGCGGGACGGCACGTGGGTGGGCCGGGTGTCCAGCACCCGCTTGGGGGTGAAGCCGGTGTAGACGGCGCCCGTGGTGTCCGGGACGTAGTAGCCGGTGACGTCGGCGATCAGGTCGAGGTCGCCGTCCGAGCCGTTGAGCAGCTCGACGGCGCCGCCGGCCCCGAGCTGGACCGTCACCGCGTTGGGGACGGTCTGCCCCGCGGTGTGGTTCAGGTTGGAGGTGACGGGGGCGGACCCGCCGGCCGGGTAGACGGTGACGAACCCGGTGTCCTTGGCGTTGGTCGCGGTGACGTTCATGACCACGGCGACGGCGTCGGCCGGGATGCCCGCGGTGCCCGCGACCTTCAGCGGGGTGACGCCGCGGCCCCGGAGCGTCCCGGTGGTCCGGGTGTCCAGCAGGCGCTGCGGCGCCATCGCCACGTAGGTGCCCGCGCTGCCCACCGAGATGTCCAGCGGCTTGGCCAGCGGGGTGCCGACCGCGCCGTAGCTGTGGGTGCCGTTCGCGTCGGTGACGGCGATCTCCAGCGCGTACAGGCCGGGCTGGCAGCCCGTCGGCTTCGAGCCGTCCGGGGTCGTCCCGGCCGCGGCGAACGGCAGGTACAGCGAGACGTTCGTCGTGAGGGTGCCGGGCGGGACGGTGGTCGAGGCGGTCGGCGCGCAGCCCGGGGCGACCGGGCCGTGGGCCGTCACCGCGACCTGGGAGATCGGGACCGTGTCGGACACCGGGAAGGAGACCGGCACGGTGCCCCCGTCCGGCGACAGCCGGCGCTGGAAGGACACGTCACCGATCGTCAGGGCGGTGGCCGGGGTTTGCAGCGGGGTGATGACCAGCCCGGCCGGGGCCTTGGCCTCGAAGTTCCGCTGGCTGTCGTCGGTCACCCGGACGGAGGTGACCACGCACGGGGTCGTGGCGCTGGTCGGCACCGTGATCTTCATGGTGACCGTGTCGCCCGACCAGGAGAGGTCGCCGACGTTGCCCCAGCAGTCCCCGGTCAGCTCGGGGCCGACCTGGGTGATCCGGCCGGCGGTGTCGGTGGCCTTCATCGACATCGTCACGGTCTGGGCCTGGGCCCGGTTGTCCGCCGTGGTGGCGCCCAGGGTGAACCCGGAGGCCTGGATCGGGTTGGCGCCGGCCGTCAGCTCCACCGACGGCACCTTCAGCTGGGTCCCGATGGCGGACGTCACCGTCTGCCGGTACACCGAGCCGTCGGGCTGGGCCAGCTCCACCTGGGTCATCTCCCAGTGGCCGAGCGCGCTGCCGCCCGGGAAGTGCACCGTCACCCGGCAGTTGCTGTTCGGCGACCCCTGTGGCGTCCAGCAGGGCGCGCCCTGCCCGTCGCCGCCGAAGCTCGCCTTCACGGTCTGCGAGGGGTCCGTCGAGGAGGTGAAGGTGACGCTGTTCCCGCCGGTCATCCCCGTCCCCTTGACGAAGAACCAGAACGTCCGGTCCCCGCCGTCGGGCTGGAGGTAGACGCGGGTGTCGGCGGTCCACACCGCACCGGTGGAGATCACGCTGTGGACCGGGCCCGCGTCGGCCGAGGCCGCCGGGGCGGCGAGGCCCGCCGCCGCGAGGCCGGTCACCGCCGTCAGGGCCACCGCGGTGGCCCTGCGCAGCCGAGCGCCTCGGGATATGTCTCTGGTCATGCTGTCCTTCGTCTCGGACTCGACACACGCGACCGGGGCATGCGGAATCACGGACTCCAGAACCATCCCCCGGGAAATCGGCCAGATCCTAGCGCCAGCCGACGACATGACGGAGCCGGAGCTCCCCGGGGGGTGCTCCGGCTCCGTGGGCCCGCGGCCTCAGCCCAGCTGGGCGAGGCCCTCGGTGGCGATCCGTTCGAACACGGTGAGGTCGTTCTCGAAGATCGAGTCCGGGATCGGCCAGTGGATCACCAGCTCGGTGATGCCCACCTCCCGGTAGGTGCCCGCCCAGTCGACGAAGGCGTCCACCGACTGCAGCGGCTTCTCCGCCGTCGACCCCTGGAGCAGCACCTTCTCCAGCGTCCCGGCGTCCCGCCCGACGGCCTCGCAGGCCGCCGTCAGCTTCCCGATCTGCGCGGCGACCACGCCGGGCGCCTCCGCCACCGGCACGTCCGCCGGGCCCTTCGGGTCGCCGTACGTCACCCAGCCCTGCCCGTGCTCGGCGGCCAGCCGCATCCCGCGCGGGCCGGCGGCGGCCACGTAGAACGGCACCCGCGGGGTCTGCACGCAGCCCGGGATGTTCCGCGCCTCGACCGCCGAGTAGTACGTCCCCTCACGGGTCGTGGCGTCGTTGGTCAGCAGCTCGTCCAGCAGCGGCACGAACTCCCCGAACCGGTCCGCCCGCTCCTTCGGCGACCACGCCTCCTGGCCCAGCGCCGTCGCGTCGAAGCCCGTCCCGCCGGCCCCGATGCCCAGCGTGACCCGCCCGCCGGACACGTCGTCCAGCGTGATCAGCTCCTTCGCCAGCGTCACCGGGTGCCGGAAGTTCGGCGAGGTGACCAGCGTGCCGAGGCGCAGCCGCTCGGTGGCGCAGGCGGCCGCCGTCAGCGTCGGCAGCGAGCCGAACCAGGGCTCGTCCTGGAAGGACCGCCAGGAGAGGTGGTCGTAGGTGTACGCGGTGTGGAAGCCGAGTTCCTCGGCCCGCCGCCAGGTCTTCTGCCCCTCGCTCCACCGGTGGACGGGGAGGATCACGGTGCTCAGTCGCATGCCCCCGACCCTACGTCCGCGCGGCGCGGTCACGGGTGCGGGCGGGTGCGCTGGGCGGGGAGGGACGGGGCGGAGGTGCGGCGGGCGAGGTCGGCGAGGGTGTGGAAGAGGACGTCGCCGAGCAGGACCGGGTCGCGCGAGGCTTCGGGTGCCCGCGGCGCTTCGGTGGCCTGCGGGTCGCGGGTGTCGGGGCGGGCGGTCGGGGGCGGCTGGTCACGGAGCTGGCGTGTGGGCATGGCTCTTCCTGCCGACGGGGTTGCCGTGGGCAGTCATGCCCGCCGTGGTCGGCCGAACACCCCGGGTACGGGCGGATCGGCCGGAAACGGCGCATGAAGGGCTTGATCACTGCGGGGGCGTCCGGAGGCCGCGGACCCGGGCCGGTGCCCCGGCCGCGCCGATGGGCGAAGATGGACCGGTGACCGAATCCCGCACCGCGCCCCGCCTCATCGCCACCGACCTGGACGGCACCCTGCTCTGCTCCGGCGGCACCGTCACCGACCGCACCGCCGCGGCGCTGGCGGCGGCCGAGGCGGCCGGGGTGCGGGTGGTGTTCGTGACCGGGCGGCCGCCGCGCTGGATGCGGCAGGTGAGCCCGCACATCGGCGGCCACGGGGTGGCGATCTGCTCCAACGGCGGCGCGGTGGTGGACGTGCGGCGCGGCGAGCTGCTGGAGACCTTCCCGCTGCCGGCGGAGACCACCCTGGCGGTGGTCGAGACGCTGCGGGCCGCGCTGCCCGGCACCGCGTTCGCCTTCGAGTACCCGGGCGGCTGGGCCCGCGAGGCCGGCTACGCGGTGCCGATGTGGGGCGACGAGATGGAGCACGAGGTCGGCCCGGCGGAGGAGCTGCTGGGGGCCGGCGGGTCGGTCCGGGGCCTGTTCAAGCTGCTGGCCAAGCACCCGGACCTCGACCCGGACAAGTTCCTCGCCGAGGCCAGGGCGGCGGCCGGGCACCTGGCCGAGATCACCCGCTCCGCGTCGATCCCGCTGCTGGAGATCAGCGCGCCCGGCGTCACCAAGGCCAGCACGCTGGCCCGCTGGTGCGCCGGGCACGGGATCGACCGGAGCGAGGTGGTGGCCTTCGGCGACATGCCGAACGACCTGGAGATGCTGGCCTGGGCCGGCACCGCGTACGCCGTCGCCAACGCGCACCCGCAGGTGCTGGCGGCGGTGCCGCTGCACACCGTGAGCAACGAGCAGGACGGCGTCGCGGCGGTGCTGGAGGAGTTGCTCGGGCTCGGCTGAACCCGGGGCTCCTCCAGCCGGTCGGTGCTCAGCCGAAGCGGCCGTTGACGTAGTCCGAGGTCCGCTGGTCGCGCGGGCTGCCGAAGATCTGCCCGGTCGGCCCGGCCTCGACGATCCGCCCCGGGGTGTCGTGGGTGGCCAGGAAGAACGCGCAGGTCTGCGAGACGCGCTGGGCCTGCTGCATGTTGTGGGTGACGATCACGATGGTGAGCCGCCCGCGCAGTTCGGCGATGGTCTCCTCGACCCGGCGGGTGGAGGTCGGGTCGAGCGCGGAGCACGGCTCGTCCATCAGCAGGATGTCCGGCGAGACGGCCAACGACCGTGCGATGCACAGGCGTTGCTGCTGGCCGCCGGAGAGCGCCCCGCCCGGGGTGTGCAGCCGGGTGGACACCTCGTCCCAGAGCCCGGCCCGGCGCAGGCTGGTCTCCACCAGGTGCTGGCGCTCCTCCTTGGAGACCTTGATCCCGGCCAGCTTGAGCCCGCTGGAGACGTTGTCCTGGATGGACATCGCCGGGAACGGGTTGGGCCGCTGGAACACCATGCCGATCCGGCGCCGCACCTCGGCGGGCCGGCGGCCGGGCCGGTAGACGTCGTCGCCGTCCAGCAGCACCTCGCCGGCGAGGGCGGCGCCGCGCACCATCTCGTGCATCCGGTTGAGGATCCGCAGGTAGGTGGACTTGCCGCAGCCGGACGGGCCGATCAGCGCGGTGACCTCGCCGGCCGGCATCGCCAGCGAGACCCGCTCCAGCACCTTGCGGCTGCCGAACCAGGCGGAGACCTCCCGGGTCTCCAGCCCGGCGAGCGGCCCGCCGTCGGGGTGGCCGTCCGCGTCCTGCCCGTACGGCTGGTCCGCGTACGGGTCGGGGGCGACCGGGGGGAGGGTGATGGTGTCGGCGACCGGGTCGGTCGGTGAGAACTCGGCCTGCGGGGTGTCGGTCAGTGGTGCGTCGGTCATCGGAACGGTCCTCCGGGCGCGCGTCAGTAGAGGTTGGGCAGCAGGGCGGCGGCGTTCTCGTAGACCGCCCAGAGCAGCGCGCCGACCACCGGCGCAAGGCTCAGGTAGGCGGCCGAGCGCCGCCAGTACCGGGCCAGCACCAGGGCGCCGGCCACCGCGCCGAGCAGGCCGAGCGACCAGAGCTGGAGGGTGGCCAGCGCGCCCTTGTCCGCGGCCAGCGCCTTGTCGTACGGGACGGTCGCGGGCCGGCGGCCGGGGTTCTGCTCCGGGTCGCCGTCCAGCCGGGCGCCGATCAGCACGGTGGAGCCGGGGATCCAGTCGGAGTCGCCGGTGACCAGCACCATCCGGTTGCCGGCCGCCGGGTCGACGATCGGGTGGTCGCCGTCGCCGTACACGTTGACGGTGTAGCTGAACTTGCCCTGGCCGGTGGTGGTCTCGATCTTGTCGCCGACCCGCAGCTTGGACAGGTCGGCGAACGGCGCGCCGAAGGTGGCGCCGCGGCCGAAGAGCACGGTGACCCCGCGCTGGCCGGGCAGCGCGGTGTCCCGGCGGTGGCCGGGGCCGCGCATCAGGTCCCGGCCGGTGGTGCCCTCGACCACCACGGCCTGGTGCAGGCCGATCGCCGGGATGTCCAGCAGCGCCACCGGGGCACCGTCGGCGGCCGCGCCGGTCGGGGCGACCGCCCGGGCCAGCTGGTCGCGGAAGGTCTTGTACCCGGTGGACTGGTAGTGCCGCTGCTGGACGTGCGACAGCGTGAACAGGTACCCGACGAAGCCGAGCACCAGCGCGGCCGCGAGGCTGACCGCCCAGGCGCCCTGGAGGAACCGCCGCCGCCCGGGGGAGACGGCGGGCCGGACCGGGGCGTCGGACGCGGCGGGGGCGGCGGGGGCGGCGGGGGCGGCCGGCTGCGCCGGGGCGCTCCGCTCGACCGGCTTCTCCAGCACCGGGGCCGTCACGAGGTGCCGCCCGAGCCGTTGCGGCGGCGCAGCAGACGGCGGCCGAGCAGCGGCGGGACGAGCACCACGGCGAGCAGTTCCAGCGCGGTGAGGGAGGACAGCATCCAGTCCTCGGGCTTGCCGCTGATCTCGACCACGTTGGCGGCCACCTCGGTGGCGGCGCCGCCGCGGCCGCGGGCGACCACCTGGCCGGTCTGCGGGTCGATCACGTCCTCGGTGCCGTCACCGGCGCCGGGCGCGTTCGGGTCGCCGCCGGCCGCTCCGGCGGCGTTCGGGTCGCCGGCACCGCCGGCCGTACCCGCGCCGCCGGTACCGCCCGCCGCACCGCCGGTACCGGTGCCCCCGGTGCCACCGGACCCGCCGGTGCCGCCGGAACCGCCCGCCGCACCGCCGGAACCGCCGGCCGCGCCGCCGGAACCGCCCGAGCCGGAGCCGGTCTTGACGGGCTGGCCGTCCTTCACGGTGCAGTCCAGCGGGCTGCCCGCCTTGTCGCAGGGGCTCGGCATCGGGGCGTTCTTGAGGACGGTCAGCTCCCCGGCCGAGTTGAAGGTCGGGTTGGCGCAGTTGGCGAGGGTGTCGGGGTCGACCGGGCTGGCGTTGCCGGGGATGTTCCTGGTCTGCAGCAGACCGCCCTTGACCAGGCCGCGCGGGATCGGCGAGTAGCCGAGGTCGTCCGCCTTGCCCTGGCCCTCGCACAGCACGTAGGAGAGGAAGCGGCTGAGCGCGGAGCCCTTGTCGTTGTTGAAGCGCGGCGGTGGGGGTGCGGAGGCTCCGGCGCGCGGCACGATCAGGTAGCTGTAGCTGGAGATCGGGTAGGCGCGCGGGTCGTCCATGGTGTAGACGCCGTCGAGGTTCTGCTGCAGGTAGTTCGGGTCGTTGGCGGGGGTGCCGTCGTCCACGCCGCGGATCTTGGCGGCGGTGAGCGCGACGGCGACGTTGGAGGCGGTCGGCAGCGCGTAGTAGCCGGCCTGGTTGAGCACCTTCACGACCGGCCAGTTGCTGCGCTTGGCGAAGGCGTACTCGTCGTAGCCGATGGTGCCGACGTTGGTCGGGGACTTGATGTAGCCGGCCACCACGTCGGAGCCGTTCTGCGCGGTCATCCGGCCGGAGGGCGGGAAGAACTCGGTGTAGTCACCGCAGCTCACGCCGTTGACGGACTTGCAGTAGGCGTCCCACTGGTCCTTGTGGGTGTGCTCCATCCAGCGGGTGAACTGCGCGGTGGCGCCGGAGCCGTCGGAGCGGACCACCGGGGTGATCGGCAGGCTGGGCAGCGGCTTGCCGTAGTCGTTGGTGATCTTCGGGTCGTTCCAGTTGGTGATCTTGTTGGTGAAGATGTCCACGACGGTCTGCGGGGAGAGCCGCAGGTCGCGGACCTGCTTGCCGCCGACCACCAGGTTGTACATGAAGGTGGTGCCGCCCGCGGTGATCGGTACGTAGGAGAAGCCCCAGGTGGGCTTCTCCGCGCTTCCGGTCCCGGACGCCTGGCCGCCCTGCCCCACCCCGCTGTCCTGCCCCGAGCGGAACGGCACGTCCGAGGCCGTGAAGTCGTCCTGCCCGTTCGACCAGGCGGTGCGGCCGGCCGCGGAGCCGACCGGGCTGAAGTTGATCTGGATGCCCTGCGGGGAGACGTCCTGCCGCCACTGGTCGATGGCAGGACCGGCCCAACTGGAGCCGTCCGCGCTCAGCGAGACGGAGGCCGCGAACGCCGGGGACTGCCCCAGCAGCGGGGAGGCCGCCGCGAGCATCAGGGACATCGTCCCCGCCAGCAGCCGGGCCACGGAGCGACTGAGGCCCCTGGACATGTGAACTCCTCTGGTACGGAGGGTGGTTGGTCTGGACATCAGTGCTTCGCCTGCGAGTGGAGGGCGTACGGACGGGCGATGCCCCCGAGGGCGGCCGCCTCCTGGCGGCGGGCCTCCCGGTTGATCCGGCGCTTCTGGGCCCGGGTCAGCTGCCCGGGACGGCGGCCGCCGAGCATGCGCGCGGTGACGAAGAGGATCAGCACCACGGCCATCAGGGTCAGGCCGGCCGCGAAGCCGCGCGCGATCATCCCGTCGTACGGCTGCTTGACGTAGTTCCAGATGTACAGCGGCAGCGACACCTGCTGCGCGTCGAACGGGCTGGCGTTGAACCGCGGGGTGAAGCCGGAGGTGAGCAGCACCGGCGAGGTCTCGCCGACGCCGCGCGCCATGCCGAGCACCACCGCGGTCACCAGACCGGGCCGGGCGGTCGGCAGCACCACGTTCCACACCGTGCGCCACTGGCTGCCGCCGAGCGCGTAGGAGGCCTCCCGCAGGGTGCCGGGCACCAGCCGGATGACCACCTCGGCGGCCCGGGTGACGATCGGCATCATCATCACGGTGAGCGCGAGCGAGGCCGCGAAGCCGCTCTTCTCGAAGCCGAAGGTGAGGATCACGATGCCGTAGACGAACAGGCCGGCCACGATGGACGGCAGCGCCGTCATCGCCTCGACCAGGGTGCGCACCGGGCGGGCCGCCCGGCCGCCGACCTCGGACATGAAGACGGCCGCGGCGATGCCCAGCGGAACGGCGAACAGGGAGGCCAGGCCCAGCTGTTCGAGCGAACCGACGATCGCGTTGAGCGCGCCGCCGGAGGTGAGCGGGTCGAGCGGGCCGGTGCGCTCCATCGACTCGGTGAAGAAGTTGAGGTGCTGGGCCGCCTCCCAGCCCCGGCTGGCGACGTAGCCGATCTGGTCGGCGGTCAGCGCGACCACCAGCAGCCCGGAGCTCCAGGCGACCACGGCGACCAGCCGGTCCCGCACCATCATCGGGTTCCACTGGAGCCGGCCGAGCAGGTAGTAGCCGGCCAGGAAGAGCAGGTACCAGCAGAGCAGGAAGCCGAAGGCGCCGCTGAACGGCAGCACCCGCTCGTAGAGCACCCAGTCCAGCGCGAGCGAGCCGACCGCCGCACCCGCCACGGTGAGGACGTCGTCGCGGGTGACGCCGCCGATCCGCAGCTTCTTCTCGGGGCCCAGGGTCCCGGCCGCGGCGGGCCCGGCGGGCCCGGGGGACGCGGGGGGCGAGGGCTCGCCGGCGGGCCCGGACGCCGCGACCGGCGGCAGGTCGAGCGTGGTCATCGGATGGTCCCTTCACGGTGCGGACGGCTGCGTGCCCTGTGGGCGGACTGACGGTCGGTCATGCTCAGTCCGCCGTCGCGGCGCCGGAGCGCGAGCGGTTGATGACGATCCCGGCCAGCACGTTGACCAGCAGGGTGAGGGCGAACAGCACCAGACCGGCGGCCATCAGCGCGGAGAGCGACAGCGCGTCCGACTCGCCGAAGCGCAGCGCGATCAGCGCGGAGATCGAGTTGGCGCCGTTCTCCAGGATGTGGGTGATGGCCTTGAAGTTCGGCGAGATGATCAGCGCGACGGCGATCGTCTCGCCCATCGCCCGGCCGAAGCCCAGCATCACCGCGCCGATGACCCCGCCCTTGCCGAACGGCAGGACGACCGCGCGGACCATCCCCCACCGGGTCGAGCCGAGCGCGTACGCGCCCTCCCGCTCGCCCTGCGGGGCCTGGGAGAACACCTCCCGGCTGAGCGAGGTCACGATCGGGATGATCATCAGGGAGACCACCACGCCGGCGATGAAGGTCGACGAGGTGTACGAGGTGCCGATGTCGCCGGTCCGCACCTTGAGGAAGGGGATGTACTCCCCCAGGTGGTTGGCCAGCCAGCGGACGAAGCCGATGATCCGCGGCTGCAGGAAGAACAGGCCCCACAGGCCGTAGACGATGCTGGGGATGGCCGCCATCAGGTCGATCAGCGAGACCAGGGCGGCCCGCAGCCGCACCGGGGCGTACTCGGAGATGAAGATCGCGGTGCCGATCGCCACCGGGACGGCGATGACCAGCGCGATCACCGCGATCAGCAGGCCGTTGGGCAGGACGGCGGCGATGCCGAAGTTGTGGGCGGCGGTCTGCCACTTCTGCTCGGTCAGGAAGGACAGGCCGACGGCGCGCAGCGCGTCGGAGCCGCGCAGGATCAGGAAGAAGGCGATCAGTCCCATGATCGCGAAGACCGAGAAGCCGGCCAGCCGCAGCACGCCGCGGAACACCCGGTCGCCCGGGGTCGCGGGGGAGGTGATCGTGCGGGGCACGTCCTGGTCGGGCCCGTGGTCGGGTTGGCGTGGTGCCCCGGCGTACGGTGCCGCGGGCTCGGCGGCGGATGTCATGGTGTGCTCTCCGTGCTCGGGAACGGGCGTGCTCGGTGGTGGCTGAGCGAACGCTGGCTGCCGGCGTACGGCACCCCGCCGGCCGGCGGGGTACGGATCC
>NZ_JBHVEU010000295.1:0-11062 GCF_042802075.1 Kitasatospora sp. NPDC057518 | reverse complement strand
TCTCCGAGAGCGAACTGCTCGACTGGACGGGCGCGTTGCGCGAAGCCTGGGAGCTGCTCGGGCGCGACCTGCCCGGGTACGCGGAAGGCATCCGGCGAGCACGGCGGTGCCGATCGAGGCGCCGACCTGCTGGGTGGTGTTCACCAGGCCGGAGGCGATGCCGGCGTCGTTGGGCGAGGTGACCGACATGGCCTGGCCGATCAGCGCCGGCATGGCCGCGCCGAAGCCGAGGCCGAGCAGCACGAACGGCGGCACGATGTCGACGAGGAAGCTGCCGTCGCTCGGCACCCGGGCCAGCAGCGCGAGCGCCGCGGCCACCAGCAGCAGGCCGACGACCAGCACCCGGCGGGGCCCGAACTTCTGGTTCAGCTTGACCGCGAAGCCCAGCGAGACGATCGCGATGGTGACCGGCGCGGGCAGGAAGGCGAGCCCGGTCTTCAGGGCGTCGTAGCCCAGGACGTTCTGGAAGTAGAGCGCGGTGCAGAACTGGTAGCCGAACAGGCCGGCGACCATCAGGACCATGATGCCGTTGGCGCCGGAGACCGCCCGGGAGCGGAAGATGTGCAGCGGCAGCAGCGGCTTGGCCGCGTACGCCTGGCGGACCACGAAACCGGCCAGCAGCACCAGCGAGCCGGCCAGCAGGCCCAGCGTGCGGGCGTCGCCCCAGGTGTACTCCTCGGCCTTGATGATCGTGTAGACCAGCAGCATCAGACCGCCGGTGGCGAGCACCGAACCGATCAGGTCGGCGCCCTCGCGCAGCCCCGCTCCCTTCCCGCCGGGCACCACGCTCTGCGTCAGCACGAGCGCCACCAGGCCGATCGGCACGTTGACGTAGAACACCCACGGCCAGCTGAAGCTCTGCGTCAGCACGCCGCCCAGGATCAGGCCCAGCGAGGCGCCGGCCGCGGAGACGAACGCGTACGCCGCCAGTGCCTTGGCGCGCTCGCCGGCGTCGGGGAACAGGGTGATGATCATGCCCAGGACGACGGCCGAGGCGAGCGCCCCGCCGACCCCCTGGACGAACCGGAACACCACCAGCGCCGTCGAGGAGGAGGACAGGCCGCAGGCCAGCGAGGCCACCGTGAACAGGCCCAGGCCCGCGCTGAAGACGCGCTTGCCGCCCAGCAGGTCGCCCAGCCGGCCGGAGAGCAGCAGCAGCCCGGCGAAGGCGATGAGGTAGGCGTTGACCACCCAGGCCAGGCCGGACTGGGTGAAGCCGAGGTCGGTCTGGATGGTCGGGAGGGCGACGGTCACGATCGAACCGTCGAGGATGATCATCAGGTTGCCGGTGCAGAGGAGCCCCAGTGCCAACCAGCGTGACCTGGAAGGCTGGAGGGACGGCGGGGCTTGCGTGGTCATCGGAGCAGTCCTTCGGGGGAATGGCCCGGGAGGGGCGCCCGGTGGCGCCCGCGCTCCCTGAGGGCACTTCTTGTTACAGCGACCATCATGTGTGACCATCAAGTCCACCGTAAGGAGGCACTTTCATGTTCCTGGGGAACAACGATGTGATCGAGGACATCGACGAGACCGGCGGCCTCGACGACCCGGCCCCCGCCCGCGAGGCGTGCACCGTCCTGGAGGCGCTCAACCGGATCAGCGGCAAGTGGGCGATCGGGATCCTGCTCAACCTCAGCCACGGCCCGGTCCGCTTCACCGAACTCGAACGGTCCGTACCCGGAATCAGCCGCCGCATGCTCACCCTGACACTGCGGAACCTCGAACGCGACGGACTGATCGAGCGCACCGTCTACGCGACCGTGCCGCCCAAGGTGGAGTACCGCGGCACCGAGATGGCCGCCGAGCTCTACGCCTCCCTCAAGGGCCTCACCGCCTGGGCGGAACGCCACCGCGACGCCATCGCCCGCTCACGCGACTCCTACGACCGGGAGCAACTGGCGGCGGGCACCGGAGACCTCTGAGGCCAGGCCCTCCGCTATGCGAAGGGCGAGCCCGTCATCATGCTCGACGGGCTCGCCCGGATACTCCGCGTCGACCGGCAGGAGATCGCCCGCCGGGGCCTGACCCCGGCCGTTCGGCGCGGCGGCGCCGGAAGAACTGCCGGATGGAGCAAGGACGTTAATGGCGAGCAGGGCTCGGCCTGACCGCCACGATCCCGGGCTACGTCAGCTTGTAGGCCATCTCGGCGAGCTCGAGTGCCTGACGGAGCGTGTTCTCGTCCGTGATCTGCACGCTCACCCGGTAGGCCCGGTGGCCCTTGGGGACGAGATAGGCGTCCGGTGCGATGCCGTGAAGGGTCGCGGCGTCGCTGTCGTAGTTGAGCCGCAGGTTGACCACGCCGGTGTCGGCGTGGACGTACGCGAACCCGCCGAGCTGGCTTCCCTGTCGTCGCAGGCGCAGGTAGTCGCTGTAGTCGAGGGGTTCTCCCTCCTGGTGCGTCTTCCGCTTGACCCCGTGCAGCGCGGCGTTGGGCCACGACGTCGTCTCCTCGAGGAACGAGACGAACTGCTCCGCGGCGGGGTTCCGGGTCAGCATCTTCCTCACCTCCGCCTGGCCCTCGGCCGCGAGGCCGGGAATCGGCAGCGACTGCCAGCTGCCCCCGACTGGCGCGTCCTCCCCTGCGCTTGGACGGCTGGCGGGCGTCGAGCCCACTCCCATCGCGGCAATGAGCTGCCTTCCCACGTCGGACGCGTCCAGCTCTTCTGCCGTGCCCTCCACCTGGATGAACGTGACCTTCACTTCAACCCCTCCCTGAGTTGCATCAGTACATGGAAAGTAGCATCAACTCCCAATGTATGGAATGTATTCAGGGGGCCCCGAAGCAGGGAGTGCCGGGTGTCGGAGGGAACGGATATCGGGCACAGAACCATCGCATCGCGGGTAGGCACAGGCTCCTACCGCCGTAGCATGAGGGGTGTGGAGTCGCGCCAGTTGCGGTACTTCGGCGCGGTGGTCGGCGGGGGTGTCTGGCTGCCTGGCGGCGAACCTGTCAATCGGCCGCCGGGGTGATCTCGTACATCCCGGGTCCGTCCAGGTAGCGCACCGTGTTGAGGTCGCGCTGCAGAACGGCGTCCACCGGGTGGCTGAGCGTCAGAGTGACCGGATACTCGCGGTCGTAGGTGGTTGAGGTGATGGCGTCACCGGGCCTCACCAGCTCGGTGAGGGAGTGGAAGCTCGCCAGTTGCTCGAGCTGGTCGAGCGCGCGGTAGCCCCGCAGTCGGCCCGTGGCCGGAGCGACCAGTGCCGCCCAGGCGAACGCGTGCTGCCGCTGATAGGGCCGGCCCGCCCGGGCCCGGAACCGCTCGGGCCGGACGTAGGCGTCGACGGTCCACTCCAGCTGGCCCTCGCCCAGGACCTCGGCCGTGTAGTAGGGCAGCCCCGAGACACGGGCACCCACCTCGACCAGTCGCGGGCCGTCCGGGGTCAGCTTGATCTCCAGGTGTGCCGCGCCGTACCGGATGCCGAGGGCGTCCAGCACCCGGCGGCCGTAGCCGAAGAGCTCGCCGACCGGCTGTTCGTCGCAGCGCAGCAGCACCTGCGCGGTCACCAGGTCCCGGACCCCGTTGGCCTGGATCCGCTCGGTGCGCCAGGCGTCGGTCAGCTGGTGCACACCAGCGCAACTGACCGTGTTCACGATGTACTCGGCGCCCACCAGGTACTCCTGGGCGACGACCTCGGTGATCGGCTCGCCCAGCACCACGCGGCGGTCGCGGAGCGCGCGCAGCGCGGCGACCGAGTCCTGCGGAGCGTCGCAGAACGACACGCCGTCGCCCCAGTAGCCGCGCAGGGGTTTGACGACCACGGTCCCGCCCAGTTCCTCGTGCCAGGCCAGCAGTTCGGCCTCGTCACCGGTTCGCAGCTGCCGCATGCCGGGGACGCCCTGAGCCTTGATCGTTTCGATCTGTACGTACTTGTCGCGCCGCGCGCTGCTCAGGGCGGTGCCGTTGGAGGCCAGCCCCAGCCGCTCGGAGAGGGCGTCGGCGAGCTCCACCCCGGTCTCGCGACCGGCCAGGACCGCGACCGGCCCCAGCGCGGCGAGTTGTGCGGTCAGAACGTCCAACTCGTCTTCGTGGACGAGCACATGACCGAAGGCCCGGTCGTCCACCAGATCGAGTCCGACCGGAGGGGCGGGAGTGCTCCGGACCTGGATCACCTCGCCGCCCAGCGCGCCGAAGGCGCCGGTGAACCCGGAGGACGTGCCGAACGCGTCGACGACCGCGACACGGAATGCTGACATCGGTTGCCTGCCTACTGGTTGGCCGGAGCGGAGCCGGGGTGGATGAGATCGGCGCGAAGCGCGAGGAGCCGGTACACCGCATTGGTGAGCACGTGCCGGACGCTGAACCCCGACGTGCCGGGGTCCCGGCCGTCCAGGATGTCGTGTTCGCCGCCCTGCTCGTGGATACCGCGACGGGTCAGCCCGGTCCGCTCCCGGAACGCCTCGGGGAGCGCGTGCCGGGTGACGCCCAGGTGCGCCATCCGGAAGTCCACGAACTTGTCGATCACCCTGACCAGCCGGGCGCGCCCCGCGCGGTCGAGCACCAGCCGTCCCTCCCGCAGCCGTTGGGACACGTTCGCCCCGCGGATGGAATCGCCGCGCCACCGCGCGATGGCGGGCCGCGACCACGAGGGGAAGTAGGACATCGACTGGTCCAGGAAGACGCCGTACTCCTTCGACGGCGGCAGCAGGGCCAGTTCGAGGAGGTGGACACTGGGCATGAACGCACCGCTCGCGCCGCGCGGGCCGCCGGGATGCCCCATGTGGTAGGGGCGGAACCGGTTGAACGCCTGCTGGGACAGCTTGCGGTACCTGGCCATGTACCGGGTGAACTCCGCGAGGTACTCGACGACGTCGTCCAGGACCGCGGCCGGTCGGGCGGCGGCCGTCGGCAGGACCAGCGAGCGCAGACCGTAGGCGGCCGATTTGGCCCATGGTTCGGAGAGGTGGTGGCCGAGGTAGAAGTCCCGTTCGAGAGGGGCGTCCCGGCCCGCGGAGAACACCCGGATGTCCCCGCTGCGCCGGTGTTCCTCGCAGTTGACGTCGATCAGGAGCTCATAGCTCAGATGGGGATCCAGGGCGGGGAACCTGCCGCACTGGGCGGATATCAGCTCGGCCAGGGCGCGGGGTGCGGCCTGCGGCCCCGCGGGCGCGTAGCCGCTGAGCAGGAAGAGCAGATCGAGCTGGAGGAGACGCGCGGTCCGCTCGTCGTCCTCGGAGAGGCACTGCGGAGTGACGTTCCGGAGCATCTGCTCCTGGGAGTCAGCGAGTTGATGGTACGTCAGGCGCCCTGCCGAAAGGTCGCCGAGGGCGGCGGGAAGGCTGCACAGGACGTAGTCGCGCAGCGGTGAGCCCGAGCGACCGGGGGCGGGAGAGGTGTGCTGCCGGGGGTGTGCGACACCGTCGAAGAGCTGGCTGCTGTTCACGTCTTCTCCTTGCCGGCCGCCGCGACGGGCCGTGACGGCGCTGGGGTTGGTGTTGCCCGGGGGCCGGTCGCCTGCTGGATCCCGTGCCGGCGGCGTCGAGGCCGCGGACGACGAGCGCGGCCGTCGAACGGTGCGTTCCGGTGGAGGGGGCACGACGGGTCGAGCGGGCCCGCGGGTCCAAGCGTGCTTCACCGCCACGCGTCGGCACATCGGTCATCTGACGGCGGGAGCCGACCGGTTGACCGCGTCGGCCACGTCGGCCACGTCGGGCGGTGAGCCGTGACCGGGGTGAGCGGTCCTGGTTCGGGCTGGACGATGAGTCCGGGGCAGAGCGGACGCACCGTCAAATGACCGATGTGGAACAGAAGTACCGAGCCGATGATGGAGAGCACACGCCCGCCCCGAAGGCGGCGCCCCGTCTGTGCCTCCCGTCATCAGCAGCCCGCTGTCCGACAGCGCCGGAGCGGTTCGCCGGCAGCGGCCGGGTGTTCCGGGCGCAGAACCGGGCCCGGTCCTTCCGGCGGCACCATCACACACACGGACAGGTGATTCACATGCTCACACCCAGGGCCATGCTCCGCGGCTCGGCCGCCACGGCGATGGTCGTCGCCGCCCTGACCGGCCTAGGTGCCGGAACGGCACACGCCGCCGGCTGGCCTCCGTTGCAGCCGGGCGCCCGCCTCTACTCAGGCACCGGCGGGAGCGGCGCGGTGACCGCGGTCGACCTCGACGACTTCGGCACGTGCCACACGCTGGTGGCACCCGCCCGATCGGTCCAGGTCGCCTCCGGCTCCGCGTCCGTGGTGCTGTACTCCGGCGCGGGCTGCTCCGGCGCCACCCCGTGGGCCACCGGCTCGCTGGCCCAGTTCAACCTGCCGTGGCCGGTGCTGAGCTACCGGGTGGTCCCGGCCTGACGCCACCCGGACCAGGGCGGTACGGCCCTCGGCGACCTCTTCGCACGGAGGCCTCGAAGCCCCTGTCACGAGGGGCGCCGGGGTAGGCCGGTGACGCCCGACGGCGGGCGGAACACCTCACATCCCGTTCCGACACGAGGAGTCCACTGGAACGAGGTCGACAGGGGCGGCCACTTCGCCGCCCGGGAGCAGCCGCAGCTCCTGGCCGAAGAACTCCGCGCCGCCTTCAGGACGCTGAGGTGACACGGCGCGGTGGTGCCGGGCCCCGCACCACCGCGCGTGCCGCCGGCTGACCGCCGCGCGCCGGTCGTGACGGAACCCGTGCGACTCGGCCGGCCCCGCCCTTCGTAGGATGGGTGCAGCTCCTCCGGGAGGAACTCTCCCCGGAGGTGCCATGCCGCAGTCCGCGAACCACCAGCTCATCGGGCGTACCCGGGAGGTGGAGGTGCTGGACCGTCTGCTGCGCGAGGTGGGCGACGGGCGCAGCCGGGTGCTGGTGCTGCGGGGTGAGGCGGGTGTCGGCAAGTCGGCGCTGCTCGACCATCTGGCTGGGCAGGCGGGGCAGTGGCAGGTGGTACGCGCGGCCGGTGTCGAGGCCGAGGCCGAGTTCGCCTATGCGGCCCTGCAACGGCTGTGCGCCCCGCTGTTGTCGCACCTCGGCCGGCTGCCGGAGGTGCAGCAGGACGCGTTGCGGGTCGCGTTCGGCCTGAGCACGGGAAACCCGCCCGAGATGCTGCTGGTGGGGCTCGCGGTTCTCGGTCTCCTCGCCGAGGCGGCGGCCCGGTCCGCGCTGGTGTGCCTGGTCGACGACGCGCAGTGGCTGGACCTGATGTCCCGGCGAATCCTGGCGTTCGTCGGGCGCCGGCTGGACGCGGAATCGGTGGCGCTGGTGTTCGCCGAGCGGATCACCGACGGGAATTCGGACGACGAGGGCCTTTCCGGTCTGCCGGACCTTCCGCTGGGCGGGCTGGCCGATGCCGACGCCCGGGCGCTGCTGGACGGCGTGCTGCCGGGGCCGGTCGACGCCCGGGTACGGGACCGGATCGTGGCCGAGACCGGCGGGAATCCGCTCGCCCTGCTGGAGCTGCCCCGGGGCCTGTCGCCGGCGGAGTTGGCGTTCGGCTTCGGCGGGCCCGGCGCGGGCCCGCTGGCGACCCGGCTCGAGGACGGCTTCCGCCGGCGCGTCGACGCCCTGCCGGCCGACACCCGAGCCCTGCTGCTGGTCGCGGCGGTCGAACCGGTCGGCGACGGGCCGCTGTTGTGGCACGCCCTGCGTCTGCTGGGCATCGGGCCGGAGGCCGTGGCGCCGGCCGAGGCCGCGGACCTGATCACCCTGGGAGCCGCCGTGCGGTTCCGGCACCCGCTGGTGCGTTCGGCGGTGTGGCGCGGCGCGGATGCCGCGGCGCTGCATGCGGCGCACGCGGCCCTGGCCGAGGCCACCGACGCCGAGCGCGACCCCGACCGGCGGGCCTGGCACCGGGCCCACGCCGCGGTCGGGCCGGACGAACAGGTGGCGGCCGCACTGGAGAGCTCCGCCGACCGGGCCCTGGCACGCGGCGGCCGGGCGGCCGCCGCCTCCTTCCTGGAGCGTGCCGCCGCGCTCACCCCTTGCCCGGAGGCGCGGGCGCGGCGCGCTCTGGCGGCCGCGGCGGCCCATGTCGCCGCGGGCGTGCCGGCCCGGGTGCCCGACCTGCTCGCCGCCGCGGAGCTGGGGCCGCTGGACCGGCTGCAGCAGGCCCATGCCGACCGGCTGCGGGCCAAGGCGTCGTCCATGACCGACTCGGGGAGGGGCGCGGTGCAGCCGCTGCTCGACGCGGCGGGTCGGCTCAGGGACCTCGACCCGGCCCTCGCGCGGGAGACCTGCCTCGCGGCGTACGACGCGGCCATCTGGGTCGGCCGGTACGACGAAGGCGCACTGCGCCGGGTCGCCGAGGCCGCTCGAGACCTGCCGCCCGGCGACGAGCCGGCGGGAGTCTTCCTCAGGGCCCTGGTCGCCCGGAGCGTGGACGGGCCGGCTGCCGTCTTCCCGCAGCTGGCACGGGCGCTGCGCTCCCTCACCGACGAGGAGGACCCGTCCGTCCTGTGGGCGGCCGCGAACGCCGCCGCGGAGCTGGGCGATCTCCAGGGCTGGCTGGACATCGGCGGCCGGGCGGTCCGCTTCGCACGCCGGACGGGAACCCTGTCGCTCCTCTCGACGGCGCTGCCCTACCAGGCGTCCGCGCTGGGCTTCGCGGGGCGTTTCTCCCCAGCGGGCGACCTGCTGGCCGAGGCCGCGGCCCTGGACAAGGTCACCGGCTCGGTGGCGCGCACGGCCACGGCGGCCTTGATCAGCGCGTACCAGGGACGGGAACGACCGGCCCTCGAAGCGATCGAGGCGATGGAACACGAGGGCGAGCAGCGCGGCCTGGGCCGACTCGTCGGCGTAGCCGCGTGCGCGAGGGCTGTGCTCCACAACGGCCTGGGCAACTATCCGCTCGCCATGGAAGCGGCGCTCCGGGGCGGGGAGTACCAGGACCTCGTGGTGCACGTCTGGACGTGCGGCGAGCTGGTCGAGGCCGCGACCAGGGCCGGCGAGCCGGCCGTGGCGGCCGGGGCGCGCGAGCGGCTCGCCGACTGGAGCCGGGCCGGCACGCCCTGGGCCCTGGGCGCGCACGCGGTCGCCGAAGCCCTGACCGGAGCACCCGAGCAGGCCGAGGACCGCTACCGCGAGGCCGTCGACCACTTCGGCCGCGGCGGGCTCGGCGTGTTCGAGACCCGGGCCCGACTGCTGTACGGGGAGTGGCTGCGCCGCCGGAACCGGCGCGCGCAGGCCCGTACCGAGCTGCGGGCGGCGTACGAGGCGGCCGGGCGCACGGGTATGGAGGGGTTCGCCGAGCGGGCCCGGCGTGAGCTGCTCGCCACCGGTGAGACGGTTCGCAAGAGGACCGTCGGCGCGCCGGTCCTGACCCCGCAGGAGGCGCGGATCGCCCGCCTCGCGGCCGCCGGGCACCCGAACGCGGAGATCGGCGAGCACCTGTTCCTGAGCCCCCGTACGGTCGAGTGGCACCTGCGCAAGGTCTTCGCCAAGCTGGGGATCTCCTCCCGTCGAGAGATCGACGGCGCCCTGTCCGTGCGGTGACGGCGATGCGGTGACGGCCGTGCGGTGACGGCAGTGCGGGATCAGCAGGGGTCACAGATGGTCGGCGTCCACCACGGCCTGGGCGAACGCCGTCGGCGCCTCCTGCGGCGCGTTGTGGCCGATGCCGGTGAGGACGCGGTGCTCGTAGGGGCCGGTGAAGAACGTCCGGTACCCACTGCCGTCGGTGGTGGGCAGGAACGGGTCGAGGGAGGGGTCCACGGCGATGGCCGGCACCGTGACGGGCGGTCGGGCCGCGAGTAGCCGCTCGTAGCGCTCGTAGCGGCGCTCGCCGCCGGCCAGGCCCAGACGCCAGCGGTAGTTGTGGATCACGATGGCGGCGTAGTCGGGGTTCTCGAACGCCGCCGCGGTGCGTTCGAAGGTGGCGTCGTCGAACCTCCAGGTGGGGGAGGTCTCCTCCCACACCAGTCGGCACAGGTCGTGCCGGTTCTGCCTGGTCTCCATGGCGACGCGGCCGCGGTCGGTGGCGAAGTAGTACTGGTACCACCAGGTGCGCTCGGCCTTCGGCGGCAGCGGGTTCTTCTGCGAGGGGAGGTTGACGATCAGGTAACCGCTCACCGCCACCAGGGCCTTGACCCGCTCCGGCCACAGCGCCGCGACGGTGCCGGCGGCCCGCGAGCCCCAGTCGAAGCCGGCCAGCACCGCCTCGGGGATCTTCAGGGCGTCCATCAGGGCGATGACGTCGAGGGCGATCGCGGACTGCTGCCCGGTACGGACGGTCGTCGGGGACAGGAAGGTGGTGGTGCCGTGGCCCCGCAGGTACGGCACGATCACCCGGTAGCCGGCGTCCGCCAGCAGCGGCGCCACGTCGACATAGCTGTGGATGTCGTAGGGCCAGCCGTGCAGGCAGATGACCACGGGCCCGTGCTTCGGCCCGGCCTCGGCGTAGCCGATGTCGAGCACGCCGGCCTGGACCCGCTTCAGGTCGGTGAACGTGGTGTGGGTGCCCGCGGTGACGGCCGGGATGACCGGGGCCGGGCGGCCGGGCCGGTCGGAACCGGCCGCGAGGGCGGCAGGCGCGTTCGAGCCCGCGCCGACCGACACGGCCGTGGCGCCCATGCCGAGACCGACCGCTTTGGTGAAGGCACGCCTGTCGATCATGTCTGATCCTTCCTGGAGACCCGCTGGTGCCTCCACTGTTCTCCGGCCGCCGGCCGGCCGCATCGGTCACATGACGTCGAGACGCAGGAAGGCGCCCGCGGACCCGCGAAGGGTCTGCCGGGCCGCCGGATTCAGTCATTCGACTGTGTCCGCCGGCCTGCCGCTCGGTGATCCTCGAAGGAGCGCCGTGATGCCGGCGGATCGTCGTGCGTGCAATTCGGAAGGTCTGGCCGTGAAACAAACCCCCGTCGTCCTCATCCACGGTGCGTGGTTCCACATGTCCTCCTGGGAGGGCTGGGCCGAGCGGTTCACCGCGTACGGTTACGCGGTGTGCGTCCCGGGCTGGCCCGGCGAAACCCACACCGCCGACCAGGCCCGCCGCGATCCCGGCCCGCCGCGCGACCTCGGGCTCGCCGCGCTCGCGGCCCACTACGAGCAGGTCGTGCGCAGCTTCGACGACCCGCCGGTCCTCATCGGGCACTCGGCCGGCGGCCTCATCGCCCAGCACCTCCTCGGGGCCGACCTCGGC
>NZ_JBHVEU010000294.1:0-11271 GCF_042802075.1 Kitasatospora sp. NPDC057518 | reverse complement strand
GCCGCCGGATCACCGCTCAGCGGGTCACCGCGCCGCTCGGAAGACCACTCGGCCTTCGTCGGAGCGGGTCACTCGGCCTTCTTCACTTGGCCTTCTTCGAGAAGTACTCGAACATGTGCTGGGCCACGTCCTCCAGGTACGGACCGGCCTCGTAGGTGTTCGCGCCGTTGCCGATGGAGGTGTCGCTGACCAGGGCGGGCTTGCCGTCCTTGGTCGCGTACCAGCCGCCGCCGCTGCTGCCGCCGGTCATGTTGCAGCCGATCAGCAGCATCGCCGGGCGGCTCGGGTCGCCGGTCTTCTTGGACGGCTTGCCGCCGTCGCAGTGCTCCAGCTCCACGCCGTCGAAGGGCTTGCCCTCCGGGAAGCCGTAGTTGCTGACGGCGCCGACCTGGTCACGCGGGGCGTTGAACCAGAGCGGGACGGAGCCGCCGACGGTCTCCTCCAGCGACTTGCCGCCCGGGCTGGGGTTGGCGACCTTCACGATGCCGAAGTCGTACTGGCTCCACGGGCCGCCCTTCTCCGGGTCGGCCTCCGCGGCCCACTGCGGCGAGACCATGCCGGAGGTGGCGGTCCACTCGCCGTACGGCTCGGCGTCCTCCAGCTTGGCCTGCTTGTTGCCGTTGCTCAGCACGCCGTTGCTGTTGAAGGCCGGGGCGAAGGTGATGTCGGTGTAGTACTTGTTGCCCTTGCCGCCGTGCAGGCAGTGGCTGGCGGTCCACACCAGGTTGCTCTTGCCGGGGTTGGCCGGGTCGGAGACGACGGTGCCGGAGCACACGTAGTCCTCGTTGCCGTCCTTGAAGAAGATCTTGCCGTTGACGTGCATGTTCTTCGGGAACGGGTGCGCCACGGGCTTGGCCGGGACCATCGCGGGCAGCTGGTCCGTGCCGCCGCCACCGCCGGGCTGCGCCGCGGTGGGCTGGGCCGTGGGCGCGGCCGAGGCGGGCGCGCTGGTGGCCGGCGCGGCGCCGGTGGGCTGCGCGGGCGGCTGGGTCCCCTCCGGGGCGGGCTGCGGCAGCGGCTTCGGCTTGGCGTCCAGCAGCTTCTGCAGGGTCCAGTAACCCTTGACCGCCGGGGTGATCACGTTGGCCTGGGCCCACTTGTCCCAGTCCTCCAGCTTCCAGGTCTTCAGCTCTTCGAGCGTCGGAAGCTTGATCGGAGCCGCGCCCGGCGTGCCGGAGGCGCCGGCCGTGACGCCGGGAGCCGCGGTCACGGCCGGGTCGGCGTTGTCGGGGCCGCACGCGGTGGCGACCACCATGGTCAGCGCGACGACGGAGGCGCCCAGGACGGCACGGCCCGGCCGGGATATCGGTGACATGAGTTCAAATCCCCCTGTTGACTACCGCCATGCGGCCCGTTCCCCGGGTGCGGCCCCACTCGGCCGCAGGCATGGCAGGTGAGGAGTCTGCCATGCGTCCGGGGGACTCCCGAATTCCGCACCGGACCGGGACGGGGCCGTCACCGGATGGGCACGGGATCGGCACCGGGGGCCCGTCGAGGAGCGGTCCCGGGGGTGCGCCCGGCGGGTCGCGCGGTGGTCGCGGCGGGCCCGGCGGCCGGTAAATCGGTTGCACGCCCCGGGCGGGCTGCCTAGCGTGGTCCGGGTCATCAGCCAGACAAGGAGAAGGCCGTTGCTCTACTGAGGTCCCGGGACACCGCCCCCGCCGCGCAGGCCCTGCTGCCGTCGCGCGGTGCGCGAGTGTGCGACCTCAGTCACGGCCCGTGGCACTCCTCTGCGTGACGCCACCCCTTCGTTCCCCCGGCCGTGCCCGGTTTCCGCACCCGCGGTGTCTCCCCGTGTTGCTCACCACCCCTTCGGCAACCACCCCGGGAGGCCTGTATGGCACACCACCCCACCACCACCGCCGTCCTCTGCACCGAGCTCTCGTTCGAGTGGCCCGACGGCAAGCCCGTCCTGGACGGCTTCCAGCTCGCCGTCGGCCCCGGCCGCACCGGCCTGATCGGGCTCAACGGCGCGGGCAAGTCCACCCTGCTGCGGCTGATCGCGGGCGAGCTCGCCCCGACCGGCGGCACCGTCCGCATCGACGGCGAACTCGGCTACCTGCCACAGGGGTTGACGCTCGACACCACCCTGCGGGTGGACGAGGCGCTCGGCATCCGCGCCGCCCGCGAGGCCCTGCACGCCATCGAGTCCGGCGACACCGACCAGCGCCACTTCGACGCGGTCGGCGACGACTGGGACGTCGAGGAGCGCGCCCGCGCCACCCTCGACCGGCTCGGCCTGCACCGCCTCGGCCTCGACCGGACCACCGGCGAACTCTCCGGCGGCGAGGCCGTGCTGCTGCGGCTGGCCGCCCTGCTGCTGGCCCGCCCCGACGTCCTGCTGCTCGACGAGCCCACCAACAACCTCGACCGGGCCGCCCGCGAGCGGCTCTACGAGACGGTGGCCGGCTGGAACGGCGTGCTGCTGATCGTCAGCCACGACCGCGAGCTGCTCCGGCACGTCGACCAGATCGCCGACCTCCGGGACGGCGAAGTCACCTGGTACGGCGGCAACTTCGAGGAGTACGAACGCACCCTCGCGGCCCAGCAGGAGACGGCCGAGCGGCTGCTGCGCAACGCCGAGGCCGACGTCCGGCGCCAGAAGCGGGACTTGGCCGAGGCCCGCATCCGGCTGGACCGCAGCGCCGCGTACGGCAAGAAGCGCTCGGTCACCCGCAACGACCCGCACATCTTCGCCGGGATGCTCAAGCGCAAGGGCCAGGAGACGGCCGGCCGTCTCCAGGGCATGCACACCGAGCGCCTGGAGGAGGCCAAGGCCCGGCTCGACGCGGCCGAGGAGGCCGTCCGGGACGACGCCGAGATCCGGATCGACCTGCCGCGCACCGCCGTCCCGGCCGGGCGCACCGTGCTCACCCTGGACAGGGTCCGGCTGCCCCACGGCACCACCGCCGACCTCGACCTGCGCGGGCCCGAGCGGATCGCCCTGGTCGGCCGCAACGGCGCCGGCAAGACGACGCTGCTGCGCACCATCGCGGGCGAACTCGCCCCGCCGGCGGGGGAGGTCGTCACCCCGGTGCCGCTGCGGCACCTCCCGCAGCGGCTCGACCTGCTGGACGAGGAGCGCTCCGTCGTGGAGAACGTCAAGCTGTTCGCCCCCGCCGCCGGGGACAACGCGGTCCGCGCCCGGCTCGCCCGCTTCCTGTTCCGCGGCGCCCGGGCCGACCAGCCCGCCGCCACCCTCTCCGGCGGCGAGCGGTTCCGGGCGACGCTGGCCGCCCTGCTGCTGGCCGACCCGCCGCCGCAGCTGCTGCTGCTCGACGAGCCGACCAACAACCTGGACCTCGCCAGCGTCCGCCAGCTCACCCAGGCGCTGTCCGCGTACCGGGGCGCGCTGATCGTGGCCAGCCACGACCTGCCGTTCCTGCGCGGCCTGGGCCTCACCCGGTGGCTGGAGCTGGACGGCGAACTGCGGACGGTGGAGCCGATGTAGCGCCTACTGCTGCTCCTACCGTTGCTGCTCCTGGTCGTTCTCGGCGTTCCCCTGGTCGCCGTGGTCGCCCTGGCTGCTCTGGTTGCCTTGGGCGTCCTCGGTGAGCATCCGGCGGGCCGTGCTCAGGGCCGAGTCCCTGAGCGCGGCCAGCTCGTCCGGGGTGAACACCGGTGTGCGGACGTTCGGCGGGATGCCCGGGCCGTCGAAGGTGCTGCCGTACCTGGTCAGGTACTTCTCGTTCGGCAGGACGGCCATGAAGTCCGGCGAGAGCGACTTGATCATGATGTCGGAGAAGACGCCCTGGGTGTTCTCGCCGACCCGGAGCACCCGCGGGGAGCGGCCCGTCATGGCCTGGGTGAAGGTCTCCGCGGCGCTGGTGGAGATCGAGGAGGTGAGCACCGCCACCGGCCCGGTGAAGTGCCCGCCCGCCGACGGCCGTACGGTGATCGGCTCGGGCCGGGTGAACTTCGTCGGGTCGGCCGGGTCGTTGCGCGCCACCTTCCGGTAGGCGACGTACGGGCGGTCGGTGAGCCGGGCGGCGATGTGCAGCCCGAGCGCGTCCGAGCCGCCGCCGTTCAGCCGCACGTCGACGACCAGGCCGGTGGGCCGGTCCGGGCCGGCCAGCACGGCGTCCAGCGCCCGGTCCAGCTCGTCGACCTGGCTCCGGAAGTCGCCGTCGGTGTAGCCGTCGAAGCTGCTCACCCGGAGGTAGCCGAGGCCGTCCGGGAGCCGGCCCACGCCGAGCCGGCCGCCCGCGAACTGCTGCTCCGGGCCGGTGAGCTGGGCGGCCGAGGCCTGCAGGGCCCGCGCGGTCAGCTCCGGGGTCTGCACCGTCGAATCCGGCCGCTGCCCGCCGAAGACCTCCTTGGCGTGCCCGTCGACCACCCGGGCCAGCCCGGTGTGCGCGTCGCCGAGCGGGCCGAGCATGTCCGTGAAGACGTCCTGCAGCCGGTCGGCGGTCGTCGCCGGAGTGATCGTGGGCCGCTTCTCGTCCCGGACGGCGTGCCAGTCGATGCCCTTGGCGGCGAAGAACGGGTAGTTCTCCTCGAAGTCCTCCCAGAACCGGTCGAAGACCGCGAGCGGGTCGTTGGGAGCAGGCCGCGCGCACAGCGGCGGCAGGGCGTCCAGGCGGGTGAGCGACTTGGTGCCGACCCCGCTCTCCTCGCGTTCCACGGCCCGGTTCCGGCCCTTGGGGGTGAGCGTCATGGCGAGGTTGCCCACGGTGTAGCGGGTGGTGCCGTCCGGGCCGGGCTCCGAGGCCTGCGTCCCGGTGACCCACCCGGGCAGGCAGCTGTGCGAGGTCACGTCGTAGGTGGTGACCCGGCCCCCGGAGACCGCGATCAGCAGGCCGTAGCCCTCCGTCCGCCAGACCCCCTCCAGCGGGTTCCCCCGCCCTTCCCGCGCCGCGGCCGCCCCCGGTGCCGCCAGCCCCACCGCCGTCGCGAGGGCCACCGCCGCGGCCGCGGCCCGGCCGACGCCGCTTCCGGTCCTGCTGCGCGCCGTTCCCGTCGTGAGCCCTGTTCCCGTCCTGCGCGCCGTTCCCGCCGTGCGCGTCATCCCTGACCTGCGTGCCATTCCTGACCTGCGTGTCATCTCCGGCCTCCGCCGAAACCCCGGTCTCCCCCGCGGAACCCCTCCGCCACCGCTCCCCGTCGACGCTACGGCCGGCCCCACCGCCCGGGCGTCATCCGACGAGCCGCACCCGCTTCCTCCTCCGGGCGCACCGGCTTCCTTCTCCGGGCCGACCCGGAGCCGGGTGCAATGGTCCTCGGCGGTCTCGACAGCGACCGTTTTGACTGCGGGTGAAAAACCGCCGTCCGCGGCCCCAACTACCCGTCGCTCCAGTACCATCGGCGGCATGCCTGCGCTCACCATCGAGTACACGGAGCACGAGCTCGCCGCGATCCGCGAGGCCGCCGCCGCGGACGGCAAGACCGTGAAGGCCTACGTCCACGACCTGAGCGTGCGCGAGCAGCAGCGCCGGGTCTTCGTGGACCACGCGGTGGCGTTCTGGAAGGCGCACCGGGCCGAGTTCGACGCCGCGTTCCCCGAGGACGCGCCCGCCGCGTGAGCGACGGGGGAGCGTGAACTCCCGGGGCTATGCCTGCGGCGTCGACCGCAGCCTTCCCGCGATCCGCGTCCCGAGCCGGTCCAGCCCGACGACGAGTGCGGCGAGCGCCACGAACTCGACGGTCAGCAGGGCTATCTGGCCCCAGACGTAGCCGTAGCCCTTGGTGGTCGGGTCGAAGAAGAAGTACGGGTAGGGCATCGGGTAGTCGTCGAACAGCGCGTTGCGGGTGAGCACGATCGCCGCGTAGCCGAGCGGGAAGCCCAGCCAGAGCGGGATGTCCTTCCAGGCCGAGGCGTTGCGCGGCTTGAGCACCAGCCAGTCGGCGATCACCATCACCGGCGTCACGTAGTGCAGGAAGAACGACGACCAGTGCGCCAGCTTGTCCGGCCCGCTGACCAGCCCGGGCAGCGGGTTGGCGCCGTGTTCGAGCAGGATGTGCGAGACCAGCCCGGTGATCAGGATGTACAGCGTGGCGGCGCCGCGCAGCCGGGGCGCGGGCGCGTCCACGGTGCCGCGCTTGAGCATCCAGTACACCGCGCCGATGAAGTAGCCGAACACGATCACGTTGCTCTGCACGGTGAAGTAGACCAGCGGCGCGGTCCCGAGGGTCAGGCCGAGGCCCGCCGAGAGCACGATGCCCATGCGCCACCAGAGCGCGGGTCGGGTCCGGACTGTCATGCGGCCACCAGTTCGTTCCAGGCGATACGGGAGGTATCGGACGTCGAGGGGGAAACCCGCACTCTACTCGCTGGTACCGATCGGATGGAATCCACGTTCGAGGCGCTCGGGGGTACCGGGGGCACGGTTGATGGCCGCGGTGGATCCTGAGCGGGCGTCAGCCCGGCAGTACGAAGCCCGACTCGTACGCCGCGATGACCGCCTGGGTGCGGTCCCGCGCGCCCAGCTTGGCCAGCACGCTGCCGACGTGCGTCTTCACCGTCTCCTGGCTCACCACCAGCTGCCGCGCGATCTCGCCGTTGTTGAGCCCGGTGGCCATCAGCCGCAGCACCTGCCCCTCCCGCTCGGTCAGCCGCCCGATCGGCCCCCGGTCGCCCGACCCGGCCTCCCGGCGCCGGTCCGCGCCGTGGCGCAGCGCGAGGTCGCGGACGGCCGCCGGGAACAGCAGCGAGTCGCCGCGCGCGACCAGCCGCACCGCCTGCACCATCTCCTCCGCCCGGGCCCGCTTCAGCAGGAACCCGGCGGCGCCCGCGCGCAGCGCGTCGTACACGTGGTCGTCGTGCTCGAAGGTGGTGACCACCAGGATGCGCGGCGGCGGGGCCATCCCGTTGACCAGCTGTTCGGTGGCCCGGATGCCGTCGATGCCGGGCATCCGGACGTCCATCAGCACCACGTCCGGGCGCAGTTCGCGCACCAGTGGGACGACCTCGGCCCCGTCGGCGGCCTCGCCGACGACGGTGAGGTCCGGTTCGCTGTCGATCACCACCCGCAGGCCCAGGCGGACCAGCCGCTCGTCGTCCGCGATCACCACCCGGATGCCGTCGGCGCCCTGCGGTGCACCCTCGTCCACGGCGTCGTACCCCATCTCGTTCATGTCCTCGTTCACGTCGTCCCTCCCACCGGCAGCCAGACGGCCAGCCGCCACGTCGTTCCGTCCCCGTCCGGCCCCGCCGTGCTGCCGCCGTGCAGGGCCGCCGCCCGCTCGCCGATCCCGCGCAGCCCGCGCCCGCCGCCGGGGCGGCTCGGCCGGGCGGGGCCGAGCGGATTGGTCAGGTCGATCTCCAGCCGGCCGTCGGCGAGCCGGACCCGCAGCCCGGCCGGGGCGGGCCCGGCGTGGCGCAGCACGTTGGTCAGGCCCTCCTGCACGATCCGGTACGCCTCGCGGGAGACCGGCTCGGGCAGGCCGGCCAGCCCGGGCGCCAGCTCGGCGTCCACCGCCACCCCGGCGCGGCCGAGCTGGCGCAGCAGGTCGTCCAGCCCGGCGAGGGTCGGCCCGGCGGGTCCGGCGGCCTCCGGGTCCTCCTCGCGCAACAGCCCCAGTACGGCGTCGAGTTCGGCGACGGCCGCCCGGGCTGTCTCCTCGATCGCCGCGAGCGCCTCGGCGGCGAAGTCCGGGTTGCTGCGCAGCACCCGGGCGGCGGCCGAGGCCTGGATGCCGACGGCGCTGAGCGCGTGGCCGACCGAGTCGTGCAGCTCGCGGGCCAGCCGGTTGCGCTGGGCGAGCACGGTGGCCCGGCGCTCGGCGGCGGCCACCCGCTCCTCCGGGGTCGGGCCGAGCAGGGCGGGCGCCCAGCGGGCGAGCAGCGCGCCGCAGACGGCGTTGGTGCCGACGATCAGCAGCAGAACGCCGAGACCGAGGGCCGGGCCGGTGACCAGCCAGCCGGGGAAGTGCCGCTCCCACAACCGGACGAACTCCCTGGTCCCCGCGAAGCCGCAGACCAGCACCACCGCGAACGGGGTGCCCGCCAGCGTCATCCCGGCGACCACCCCGCCGAACAGGACGTGCAGCACGTACCAGAGCGCGGTGCGCCACCGGGCGCCCCAGGAGCGGGCCGGCCCGGTGGCCAGTTCCTCCGGCCGGGCCGCCGAGCACAGGGCCCGCGCCGCCGCGCCCTCCAGCCCCCGCACCATCGGCACCAGCGCGGTGACGGCGGCCATCGGCAGCGAGGTGAGCAACGACAGGACGTAGAGCAGCAGTTGGCGTCCGGGCGGCTGGTTCGGGTTGAGCGCCCCGTACAGCACCACCGACAGCATCCAGTACGGCATCAGCAGCGCGCCGCCCAGCACCAGGTGCACCCAGCGCAGCCGGGCCCGCCGGCCGACCGCCGCGCCCGCCGCACGCCGTAGGCGGACGCCCACCTCTCCCGTACGCCGCAGTCGCATGCCCACCCCCGTGATCACCCGCGCGACTCTACGGCAGCGGCGCGCCGGAGGGTGCCGCGTTCGGTGAGCGCGACCGCCCCGACCGCCAGGACCAGCACCGCGGCCACCACCTGGGCGCCCTGGACCAGGGGGGTCAGCCCGGGGACGGCCGTCCGCAGCTCGGTCACCCGGGTCGTCGTCGCCCCGAAGGCCACCAACTGCCAGGCGCCCCAGCCGAACAGCGAACCGGCCGCCGTCCAGACCACCAGCAGCGGCCCGAGCAGCCGGCGCCCCGGACGGAACCGGAAGGCCAGGACCAGCAGCGCCGCCGCCGCGGCCACCGCCATCACCGCCGTCACCCCGTTCATCACCGCCACGCCCCGGGACCGGCCGTCCACCAGGTCCTGCGGCACTCCGGCGGTGCCGCCGAACGCCCAGTAGACCCGGGCCGCCGCGACACCCGCGGCGAGCAGCGCGGCAACGCAGGCGAGGACGCGCTGCACGGTCAGGGTGGGGGAGTCGGGCAGGTCGCCGATCCGCTCCCGCAGCAGCCCGGCCCAGCGCCGGCGGGCGTACAGCACGAAGGCGGTGATCAGCGCGAGGCCCTGGACGGCGAAGCCGCCGTACACCACGGGGAAGACCCAGCCGCCGAGGCCCTTGTCGTCCGGGTCGGCGCTCTCCGGCCCCAGGACCAGGAGGCTCAGCAGGTACAGCGGCAGCGCGACCAGGATCGTGCCGAGCAGACCGGTCGCCACCCACATCGGGAACGCCACCAGCCCGGCCGGCGCCCGCCGCCCCCACGGCCGGACGAACGCCAGCGCCAGGGCCACGGCGATCGCGTCCATGCCGAAGGTCAGCAGGTTCACCAGCCACAGCCGGTCCATCTCGCCGGGATCGCCCGCCCCCACCGGATGCCCGGTCAGCCACAGCAGCTTCAGCGTCAGGTACGGCCCGGTCGCCGCCACCGCCGTCCACGCCGCCCCGGCCCGCACCACGTGCTCGTTGATCCTCATGCCCCCACGGTCCCGCCGGGCCGGGCGCCGGGGCCTCCGCCGGGGGCGCGATCCCGCTCCCCCTGGCGGGGGATCTCGGGCCGACAGGGGCTCCTCCGGGCCTCAGGGCATCCGGTGGATCACCCGGTCCTCCTCGTCGGTGCGGCCGTCCGGGTCGGCGACCAGCCCGAGCCGCTCGGCGAGCCGGCGCGAGGGCAGGTTGTCCGCGTGGATCAGGGCGACCACCGGGACCCCGGGGTGGCGCGGCAGCGCCTCCGCCATCGCCGCCCGGGCCGCCTCCGCCGCGTACCCGAGGCCCCAGGCGGACGGCCGGAACCGGTAGTAGAGGTTGAACACCCGCTCCCCGTCCAGGGTGTGCAGGTAGAGCCCGGCGAACCCGATCACCGTCCCCGGGTCCTCCCGGGTGGCGACGGCGCAGTACCCCACCCCGTCCCGCACCCAGTCGGCGACGAACCCGTCCAGCATCTCCCGCGCCTGGACGAGCTCCCGCTGCGGCCCGTGCGGGTTGTACCGGTTGGTCTCCGGATCCCCGTGGATCGCGAACACCGCCCCCACGTCCCCCTCCCGCGGCCGCGTCAGCACCAGCCGCTCGGAGACGGCGACGACGGTGCGGGCGGTGTGGTCGGTACGGTCGGTGGTGGTGGTGCTCATGGTGCTCCCCCGTGTCTCACGTAATAGGTCCATCGCAAGATAGACCATTACCCCGACACCCGCCCGCCCATTTTCCGCCCGCTACAGGATCGGCTCACACCCGATCGCCTGGCCGCCGGCCGTGAGGAACTGCTTCCAGGCCTCGTCAGAGGTGGAGAACAGGTGCCCCAGGTGCCTGATCGCGCCGATCCGGAAGTAGACGGGGCGACCGTGGCAGGTCACCACGATCTCGTCCCGGGGGAGGGACCCCACCCAGCGGGCACGGCCGAACGCCGGCCTGGTGTCCCGCTCGGTGGCCTCCGGCCGGAGCCGGGACTCGGTGGCGATGACGAGGGAAGAGGTGCTCCCGTGCGCATCCTCAGGCGTGATCTCGCAGGTCCACAGGGGATCGGATCCGACGGTCACGGCCTCCCTGTAGCGCTTGTCGGGCGAGCGCTGGACGGAGACCCCCGGCAGGCCGCAGACCGCGTCGCCGTCGAGCTCCCGCTCGGTGGCGGCCGGGGCCAGCTCGTGCAGGACGGGCAGCGGCGCCTTGCCGCAACCGCGCTGGTCCGCGATGCGGTCGGCCGCCGACACGGCGAGCCGGGCGAGCTTCAGCGGGTCGGGATCCTTCCCGGAGTACGCGGTGACCCTGGCCCAGAGCCCGTTGGGGCAGCCCTCGGGGAGCAGTGCCCACGCCTCGTCGCCACGGACGGCGCCGACCGCGCCACCGTTCGCCGAGGCGGCGAACGTCCGGGCGCCGGGAGGGATCGGGAGGTGGAACACATCCTTGCTCTCGCCGAGGGACACCCGGATGTTCCGGTCGTCGCCGAACATCCCGCCGGCCACCTGCACGGTGCAGACCGCCGTGCCGCGGCTGACGTTCCCCTCGTACGGCTCCGCGCTGACCTTGCCCGACCCGAGCGCTTCGTTCACCGCCCGTGAGCTCACCACCTCGTCGCACACGCTGTCCGGCCCGAACCTGTTGGTCATGTCGTCCGCCAGCAGCGCCCACCCGGCGACCCCCAGCCCGGCCACCAGCCCGACCGCCGCCACTGCCATGACCCCGGCCCGCACCCGCAGCCCCCGCGTGGTGAACCCCCGCCGGTCGAGCGCCGCGTCCATCCGCCCGACCGGGCCGTTGGCGGAGCCGTTCTTGTCTTCCATGGTGTGTCGTTCCCCGGTTGCTGCTCGGTCGGTCGGATTCAGGCGTGCTCCTGCGGGCCTCGGCGAGCAGCGCCTCGCCCAGCAGCCGGCCGTAACGCAGGCCGCGGTGGTCGGGGTGC
>NZ_JBHVEU010000293.1:0-11292 GCF_042802075.1 Kitasatospora sp. NPDC057518 | reverse complement strand
TTTGGCACGCTGTTGAGTTCTCAAGGAACGGACGCTTCCTTCGGACCGCCTTCCAGCGGACCCTCCGGGCTTCGTTCTTTCGTGTTTCCAGCTTACCAGATGCTTTCCGTTCCGTTTACCGGGGGTTTTTGCATCTGAAATCTGGCGTTAACCGCCGAGTTGCGGCGACTCGCCCAACCATAGCGGGTCGGCAGCCGGAGCGCGAACCGGGGCGCACCCGGGGTCGCTCGGACGGCGGCATGATTTGTTGCTCTCGCGAGCATATACAGCAATGGCCTCGATTCGCCAAGATGCCTGTAGAGTGCGGCGCATCGGCCAGAGGACTAGACCACTAGCGGGCCGGTGAGTCGCCGGCCGGCTAGGTAGGCAAGGGCGGGGTCTTCGCCCGGGAATGTCAGCAGTTGTCCGAAGTTGACATGAATTAGGCTTCAGTTGATCGTCGCGCCGCTCCTCGCGGCCGCTCGCTGTACTGCACTTGGGAGGCACAACCATGACCACTGTGACGTCGCCGCTGACCGGCAAGATCGTGGGGCTCGCGGGCGTGCCCGACCCGGTGTTCTCGGGTGCGATGGTCGGCCCGGGCACCGCGGTCGACCCCGTTCGCGAGCAGACCACGGCGGTCGCTCCGGTGGACGGTGTCGTCGTCTCCATGCACCCGCACGCGTTCGTCGTCGTGGACGCCGAGGGCCACGGTGTGCTGACCCACCTCGGGATCGACACCGTTCAGCTCAACGGCGAGGGCTTCGAACTGCTCGTCAACAAGGGCGACACGGTGACCCGTGGTCAGGCCGTCATCAAGTGGGACCCGGCCGCCGTCGAGGCCGCCGGCAAGTCGCCGATCTCGCCGATCGTGGCGCTGGAGGCCACCGCCGACTCGCTCGGCGACCTGCGGGAGGACGGCGAGGCCAAGGCCGGCGAGCAGCTGTTCAGCTGGAGCTGACCCCTTCCTTCCGACACCCGCCCCGGACGAGATGACGGGGCGGCCCCCACACACAGCGGTTCCCGGCGGGGCCGCTCATCTCAGCGGAGACAGTGACATGGAGAAGACGCTGCGCGGCGTGGGCGTGAGCCACGGGGTCGCGATCGGCCAGGTGCGGCACATGGGGACGGCGGTGCTGGAGCCCCCGGCCACCCAGATCCCGACCGAGGACGCCCCGCGCGAGCAGGCCCGCGCCCAGGCCGCCGTCGAGGCGGTCGCCGCCGACCTCGTCGCGCGCGGCAACCTCGCGGGCGGCGAGGCCCAGGCCGTGCTGGAGGCCCAGGCGCTGATGGCGCAGGACCCGGAGCTGATGGCCGACGTGTCCCGCCGGATCGCCGTCGGCAGCAGCGCCGAGCGCGGCGTCTACGACGCGTTCGCGGCCTACCGGGCGCTGCTCGCCTCCGCCGGGGAGTACCTGGCCGGGCGGGTCGCCGACCTGGACGACGTACGCAACCGGATCGTGGCCCGGCTGCTCGGCGTGCCGATGCCGGGCGTGCCGGACAGCGACGAGCCGTACGTGCTGTTCGCGCGGGACCTGGCGCCGGCCGACACCGCGCTGCTCGACCCGACGCTGGTGCTCGGCTTCGTGACCGAGGAGGGCGGGCCGACCAGCCACAGCGCCATCCTGGCCCGGGCGATGGGCGTGCCGGCCGTGGTGGCGCTGCCCGGCGCGATCGAGGTCGCCGAGGGCACCGTCGTCGCGGTGGACGGCAGCTCCGGCGATGTCCTGCTGGAGCCGTCCCAGGAGAAGCAGGACGAGCTGCGGGCGGCCGCCGCCGCGCGCAAGGCCGCGCTGGCCGCCTCCTCCGGCCCGGGGCAGACCTCGGACGGTCACCGGGTGCCGCTGCTCGCCAACGTGGGCGGCCCGGCCGACGTGCCGGCCGCGCTGGAGAACGGCGCCGAGGGCGTCGGCCTGTTCCGCACCGAGTTCCTGTTCCTGGACGACTCGGCGAAGGCGCCCAGCGCCGAGAAGCAGGTCGAGGCGTACCGCAAGGTGCTGGAGGCCTTCCCCGAGGGCCGGGTCGTGGTCCGGGTGCTGGACGCCGGCGCGGACAAGCCGCTGGACTTCCTGACCCCGGCCGACGAGCCGAACCCGGCGCTGGGCGTGCGCGGTCTGCGCACCCTGCTCGAGCACCCCGAGGTGCTGCGGACCCAGCTCCGGTCGCTGGCCAAGGCAGCCGAGGGCCTGCCGGTGCACCTCGAGGTGATGGCCCCGATGGTGGCCGACCGCAAGGACGCCAAGGACTTCGCGGCCGCGTGCCGGGAGGCCGGGCTGGACGCCAAGTTCGGCGCGATGGTGGAGATCCCGTCGGCCGCGCTGCGCGCCAGGTCGATCCTCCAGGAGGTCGAGTTCCTGTCGCTGGGGACCAACGACCTCGCGCAGTACACCTTCGCGGCCGACCGTCAGGTCGGTGCGCTGGCCCGGCTCCAGGACCCGTGGCAGCCGGCCCTGCTGGACCTGGTCGCCGCGGCGGCCGATGCCGCGCGGGTGAGCGGCAAGAGCTGCGGCGTCTGCGGCGAGGCGGCCGCCGACCCGCTGCTGGCCGTGGTGCTGACCGGTCTGGGCGTCACCAGCCTGTCGATGGGCGCGGCCTCGATCCCCTACGTGCGGACCACGCTCGCCAAGTACACGCTGGCGCAGTGCCGCCGGGCGGCCGAGGCGGCCCGGGCCGCGGACAGCGCCGAGGAGGCGCGGGCCGCCGCGCAGCAGGTGCTCTCCGGCGAGTAGGGCGGGCAGCCGACGTAGCGGCATGAGAAGGGGCGCTCCCACCAGGCCGGTGGGGCGCCCCTTTCGTGTGCCCCGGGGCCGGTCAGGGCCGGTCAGGCCTGGCGGTCGAGGCGGAGCCGCTCGAAGAAGCGCAGGTGCTCGATGCGGTCGACGGAGCCGGGGTTGACGGCCTGCTCCAGCGGGGTGCCGGAGAGGATGCGCTTGACCGGGACCTCGATCCGCTTGCCGGTGAGGGTGTGCGGGAGGCCGTCGACGGCGATGACCTCGTCGGGCACGTGGCGCGGGGAGAGCTCGGTGCGCAGCGAGGTGCGGATGCGGCCGATCAGGTCGTCGTTCAGCTCCGCACCGGGGGCGAGGACGACGAACAGCGGCATCCAGTAGCCGCCGTCGGGCTCCTCCAGGCCGATGACCAGGGACTCGGCGATCTCGGGGAGGCGCTCGACGACCTCGTAGATGTCCGAGGAGCCCATCCGGACGCCCTGGCGGTTGAGGGTGGAGTCGGAGCGGCCGTGGATCACGACGGTGCCCCGGGAGGTGACGGTGATCCAGTCGCCGTGGCGCCAGACGCCGGGGTACATGTCGAAGTAGCTGTCGTGGTAGCGGGTGCCCTCGGGGTCGTTCCAGAAGCCGGTGGGCATCGAGGGGATGGGCTTGGTGACGACGAGTTCGCCGACGGTGTCGGTGTGCGGGTGGCCCTGGACGTCCCAGGACTCGACGGCCGCGCCGAGGCAGGGGGCCTGGATCTCGCCGAGGTGCACCGGGAGGGTGGGGACGCCGCCGACGAAGCAGGAGCAGACGTCGGTGCCGCCGCTGACGGAGGCGAGCCAGACGTCCTCCTTGACCTCCTGGTAGATCCAGCGGAAGCCGTCCGGCGGGAGCGGGGAGCCGGTGGTGCCGATGCAGCGCACCGCGGAGAGGTCGAGGTCGCGGCCGGGGTGGAGCTCGGCCTTGCGGCTGGCGATCACGTAGGCGGCGGAGGTGCCGAGGACGGTGGCGCCGGTGCGGGCGGCCACGGACCAGAGGGCGCCGGTGTCGGGGTGGCCCGGGCTGCCGTCGTAGGTGACGATCGTGGACCCGACGAGGAGGCCGGCCAGCAGGAAGTTCCACATCATCCAGCCGGTGGAGGTGTACCAGAGGAAGCGGTCCCGGGGGCCGAGGTCGAGGTGGAGGCCGGCCTGCTTGAGGTGTTCGAGCAGGATGCCGCCCTGGCTCTGGACGATGGCCTTGGGCAGGCCGGTGGTGCCGGAGGAGTAGAGGACCCAGAGCGGGTGGTCGAAGGGGACGGGCTCGAAGACCGGCTCCACGTCGTCGGCGACCAGGTCGTCCCAGTGCAGGGCGCCCTCGGGGGCGGGGGCGCCGAGCAGCGGGACGTGCACGACGGTGTGCAGGCTGGGGAGTTCGCGGCGCAGCTCGGCGACGACCTCGGTGCGGTCGTGGTCCTTGCCGCCGTAGTGGTAGCCGTCGATGGCGAAGAGGACGGCGGGCTCGATCTGCTGGAGGCGGTCGAGGACGCTGCGGGCGCCGAAGTCGGGGGCGCAGCTGGTCCAGACCGCGCCGACGGCGGCGGTGGCGAGCAGGGCGACGGCGGCCTGCGGGACGTTGGGCAGGTAGGCGCTGACCCGGTCGCCGGGGCCGATGCCGCGGGCGCGCAGGGCGGCGGCGAGCGAGCCGACCTGGCGGCGGAGCTCGGACCAGGTGAGGACGGCCGGCTGCTCGGTGGTCTCGTCGAGGTGGAGGATCGCGGGGCGGTCGGCGTTGGCCGGGTCGTCGGCGGCGCGCAGGGCGTGCTCGGCGTAGTTGAGGCGGGCGCCGGGGAACCAGCGGGCGCCGGGCATGGCGGCGTCGGCGAGGACGGCTTCGGGGGCCCGGGTGAAGCGGACGTCGAACCACTGGGTGATCGCGGTCCAGAACCGGTCGAGGTCCTCGGTGGACCAGGCGTGCAGGTCCGCGTAGCGCTCGGCGGCCTGCTGGTCATCTGCGGCCGGGGCGAGCGGGGCGGCCGGGGCGCCGTGGTGTTCGGCGGCCCAGGCCTGGAAGGCCACCAGGGTGGTGGCGGCGGCGCGAGCGGGGTTGGGGCGCCAGAGCGGCTGGTCCTGCGGTGGGGTGCTCACGGTGGTGGTCTCCCGGCCGGTGGTGGGGACGGGAGCGCTCGTGGCAGACCCGTCCGGTTGGGCTGTCGGTGCAGACCATGCCATGTGATCGCCCGCCGCGCCAGGGTCGGCCGGTGGGTCAGCGGGGGGTGAACTCGCCGCTGAACCAGCGGCGCAGGACGCCGTTGTGGAAGTCCCAGACGAGCGGGGTTTCGGCGGTGGCGAGCAGCCAGCCGTCGGTCTCGTCGGTGGGGCGCGAGGGCGGGAGGTCGGCGAGCGGGCGGGCCGGGAGCAGTCCGCAGAGCATCACGAAGCGGCCGTCGGGGTCGGAGGCGGTGTGGATCAGGGTGACCTCCGCCGGGTCGGCGGTGATGCCGGTCTCCTCGTGCAGCTCGCGCACGCAGGCCTGCTGCCAGCTCTCGCCGTAGTCCATGTAGCCGCCGGGGAAGGCGAGTTCGCCGTAGCCGGGCTCGATGGTGCGGCGGATGACGACCAGGGCCGGGTCGGCGTCGGGGCGGGTGACGGGGAGGACGGTGATCGCGACGGGCAGCGGGTTGCGGTAGCTGATCTCGGCGCAGCCGGGGCAGGTACGCGGCCAGGCGCGGGTGTCGGCCGGGTAGGGCGTACCGCAGAAGTGGCAGTGCGAGAAGGGCCGGTGGGCGGTCTGCTGGGCCTCGTCGGTGGGCGTCGCTTCGTCAGTGGTCATGGCCGGATGGTAGCCCGCTCGGCCGACGGTGCCGCTGGGGGCCGCGGACCCTCAGTGGGAGCCCGCGTCGTCGGCCGTGCTGTCGGCCGCGTCGTCGTCGGCCGTGCCTTCGCGGGCGGGGCGGAGCAGCGCGGGGTGCAGCAGGCGGGCGTCGCCGGCGTGGTAGGTGCGGGCGCGGGGGCCGCCGCGGGCTCCGCCGCGCTCGGTGGTGGTGCCGGTGCTCTCGACGAAGCCGGGCACGGACAGCACCTTGCGGTGGAAGTTGCCGGGGTGGAGCTTCTCGTCCCAGACCGCCTCGTAGACGGCGCGGAGGTCGGGGATGGTGAAGTCGTACGGCAGGAAGGCGGTGGCCAGCGGGCTGTACTCGAGTTTGGCGCGCACCCGGTCGAGGCCGTCGGCGAGGATGCGGGCGTGGTCGAAGGCCAGCGTGAGCGGGCCGGGGCCGGTGCGCCCGTCGACGCCACCCCCGTGGGTGTCGGCGGGCACACCGGCGGTTCGGGACCGGCCGCAGGGCCGGAGGTCCAGGTCGGAGACGGGGTGCCAGGCGGCGGCCGCGGCGTCCGTTCCGGCCTGGGGGTCGGGCAGGTCTGGGGCGAAGGCGAGGTAGGCGACCGAGACGACGTGCATCCGCGGATCCCGCTCGGGGGTGCCGTAGGTGCCGAGCTGCTCCAGGTGGAGGCGGCAGAGCCTGGTCTCGGCTTCGGAGGCGCTCTGCAGGCCCGTCTCCTCGGCGAGTTCGCGGGCGGCTGCCTCGTCCAGGCCCTCCTCGCCTGCGCGCAGGAAGCCGCCGGGCAGCGCCCAGCAGCCCTGGTAGGGCGGGGCGCCGCGTTCGACGAGCAGGACGTGCAGGCCGCCGTGGCGCAAGGTCAGGGCGACCACGTCCACGGTGACGGCGACCGGGGTGTAGGCGCGCGGGTCGTACGCGGCGAGCCACTCCTCCTCGGCCCCGGGCCCGGTGGGGGGCGGCTGGTCGTCCGCTGCCATCGCCGGGCTCCTTTCCGTCGTCGCCGGTGCCACCGGGCCTGCCGTGCCGGTGCTGGATCGTCGTCCGAGGTCTGTTCCGGCCGTTGTGATCAGGCCGTTCTTCTCGGGCTGAGCACAACGTAGCGAGTGCGTTCCCCGGCGGCAAATGGTTTTCCTGCCCGGCGGGGGCCTCCGCCCCTAGGCTGTGACCAGGAACTCTGCCCGAGGAGGCCGCCATGCCCACTGCTCCCCCGCCGGACTTCGCCGCCGCGCTGGCCGCCGGTCCGCTGGTGCTCGACGGAGGGATGTCGAACCAGTTGGCGGCGGCCGGGCACGACCTCTCGGACGGGCTCTGGTCGGCGCGGCTGCTGGCGGACGACCCGCAGGCGGTGGTGGCGGCGCACCGGGCGTACTTCGCGGCGGGCGCCGACGTCGCGATAACCGCGAGCTACCAGGCAAGCTTCGAGGGCTTCGCGCGCCGCGGGGTCGGCCGGGCGCAGGCCGCCCGGCTGCTGGCGAGCAGCGTGGAGCTGGCCCGGGAGGCGGCGCGCCCGGAGCCGGGCGGGCGGCGGCGCTGGGTGGCGGCCTCGGTGGGCCCGTACGGGGCGGTGCTGGCGGACGGCTCGGAGTACCGGGGCCGGTACGGGCTGGGCGTCGCGGAGCTGGCGGACTTCCACCGGCCGCGGCTGGAGGTGCTGGCGGCGGCCCGGCCGGACGTGCTGGCGCTGGAGACGGTGCCGGACGTGGACGAGGCGCGGGCGCTGCTGGGGCTGGTGCGCGGGCTTGGGATGCCGGCCTGGCTGTCGTACAGCATCGAGGGCGACCGGACCAGGGCCGGACAGCCGCTGGCGGAGGCGTTCGCGCTGGCCGCCGACGTGGACGAGGTGGTCGCGGTGGGCGTCAACTGCTGCACGCCGCAGGACGCGGACCGGGCGGTGGCGGTGGCCGCCGAGGTGACCGGAAAGCCGGTGGTGGTCTACCCGAACAGCGGGGAGAGCTGGGACGCCGGCCGTCGGGGCTGGCGCGGCGAGCCGACCTTCCGCTCGGCCCGGGTGGGCGGCTGGCTCGCGGACGGCGCGCGGCTGGTGGGCGGCTGCTGCCGGGTCGGGACGGACGGGATCGCGGCGCTGGCGGCGGAGGTGACGGTGCTGCGGGCGCACTGCGCGGAGGCGGTGGGCTGACCTCGCGGGCGGGGTGAGGACCGGCGCGGGGGCGCGTGTGCACGCCCCGGCCCGGACCTGGGAGCACGGCAGGTGAACACGGGGTCGAGAGCGGGTTACCCGGGGGGAAGGTGCACGGAGTCGGGGCGGCCTGGCAGACTCGTCCCGTCACCACTGTGGTCGACAATGTCGACCGCCTGTCAGCGCGGAGGTTCCCATGCCCGGCCCGATCCAGTCGCTTTCCCGGGCCGCCGCGATCATGCGCCTGCTGGCCGGCGGCGAGCGCCGGCTCGGCCTGTCCGAGGTCTCGACGGCACTGGACCTGGCCAAGGGCACGGCGCACGGCATCCTGCGCACGCTGCAGCAGGAGGGGTTCGTCGAGCAGGACCCGGAGACCGGCAAGTACCAGCTGGGCGCCGAGCTGCTGCGGCTGGGCCAGAGCTACCTGGACGTGCACGAGCTGCGGGCGCGGGCGCTGGTGTGGGCGGACGACCTGGCCCGGGCGGCCGGGGAGACGGTCTACCTGGGCGTGCTGCACCAGCAGGGCGTGCTGATCGTGCACCACGTGTTCCGGCCGGACGACACCCGGCAAGTGCTGGAGGTGGGCTCCATGCAGCCGCTGCACAGCACCGCCCTGGGCAAGGTGCTGGTGTCCTACGACCCGGTCGCGCGCGGCGAGTTGGGCGACGGCCCGTACGAGTCGTACACCGTGCGCACGCTGACCGAGGCGGCCGACGTGGACGCCGAGTGCGCGCTGGTCCGGGAGCGCGGCTGGGCGGACTCGATCGAGGAGACCTGGGAGGGCGTGGCCTCGATCGGCGCGCTGATCCAGGACCGGCGGCGCAACCCGGTGGGCGCGGTCTGCATCAGCGGGGCGGTCGAGCGGGTCTGCGAGGACGGCTTCGTGAAGCCCTCGCTGGTGGCCTCGGTGCGCAGCGCGGCGCGGGCGATCTCCCGCGACCTGGGTGCCGGGCGGTTCTGAGCACATCCACGGGCGGCTCGCGGAGGGCCGTCGATTCGTCACGCTGAGGCGCGGACGGGCGGAGGCCTGTCCGCGCCTCTGGCGTTTTGTCCTGTTTCGGGGCACTCCGCTCGGTAACGTCGACGGACCTGTCGGGGTCAGGGTCACAGCTCCGTAACCCTGCCTTGACGTGGGGGCGACCTGGGGAGGAAGCTTCCGCATGACGGTCGACATTGTCGAACGATGGCCGGAGAGATCACTCCCACAGTGCGCTCACCCGCACAACGATCGACCGGCCGCCTGCCCCCACCCACCCTCCGGGCCATATGGACAAGGGAGTCTTTGTGTCCGCGTTCTCCAACGGCGACGTCTTCGTCGGCGAAACCCTCGGCACCGCCGCCCTGATACTTCTCGGCGGTGGCGTCTGCGCCGCCGTGACCCTCAAGAAGTCGAAGGCCGTCAACGCCGGCTGGCTGGCGATCACCTTCGGCTGGGGATTCGCGGTCCTCATCGCCGCCTACATGTCGGCCCCGAAGTCCGGTGCCCACCTCAACCCGGCCGTCACCATCGCCCTCGCGGTCAAGAGCGGCGAGTGGAGCCAGGTGCCGCTCTACCTCGGCTCCCAGCTGCTCGGCGCGATCATCGGCGCCGTCCTGGTCTGGGCCACCTACCTGGGCCAGTTCAACGCGAACAAGGAGCCCACCCTCGGCATCTTCTCGACCGGCCCCGAGATCCGGAACCCGGTCCAGAACGTGATCACCGAGGTCATCGGCACCTTCGTGCTCTGCTTCGCGATCCTCACCATCGGCACCAACAGCGGCCTCTCCCAGTCCGGCACCGGCACCCTGATGGTCGCCTTCACCGTCGTCGGCATCGGCCTCTCGCTGGGCGGCCCGACCGGCTACGCGATCAACCCGGCCCGTGACCTCGGCCCGCGCATCGCGCACGCCCTGCTGCCGATCCCGAACAAGGGCGGCTCCGACTGGTCGTACGCCTGGATCCCGGTCGTCGGCCCGATCCTGGGCGGACTCGCGGCCGGCGGCCTCTACAACGCCATCTTCTAAAGGACGGGTTCGACCCCGCCGCACACGGGGACTGACCGACCGACGCGTCAGGCCCACCCACCCCGTAACCCCCGAACCCGAGCCGAGGACCCTCCCCATGACCTCCACCGGTAACTACATCGCCGCGATCGACCAGGGCACCACCTCCAGCCGCTGCATCATCTTCGGCGCCGACGGCCGGATCGTCGCCGTCGACCAGCAGGAGCACCGGCAGATCTTCCCCCAGCCCGGCTACGTCGAGCACGACGCCGCCGAGATCTGGACCCGGGTGCAGTCGGTCGTCCGCGGCGCGCTGGAGAAGGCCGGCCTGACCAAGGACGACATCCGCGCGATCGGCATCACCAACCAGCGCGAGACCACCGTCCTGTGGGACAAGAACACCGGCGAGCCCGTGCACAACGCGCTGGTGTGGCAGGACACCCGCACCGAGGGCCTCTGCCGCGAGCTGGGCCGCAACGTCGGCCAGGACCGCTTCCGCCGCGAGACCGGCCTCCCGCTGGCCAGCTACTTCGCCGGCCCGAAGATCCGCTGGCTGCTGGACAACGTCGAGGGCCTGCGCGAGCGCGCCGAGGCCGGCGACATCCTGTTCGGCACCATGGACACCTGGGTGATCTGGAACCTCACCGGCGGTGTCGACGGCGGCAAGCACGTCACGGACGTCACCAACGCCAGCCGCACCATGCTGATGAACCTGCACACCCTGCAGTGGGACGACAAGATCGCCGAGTCGATGGGCGTCCCGATGTCCGTCCTGCCGGAGATCCGCTCCTCCGCCGAGGTGTACGGCGAGGCCGTCGGCGACCTGGCCGGCGTCCCGGTCGCCTCCGCGCTCGGCGACCAGCAGGCCGCGCTGTTCGGCCAGACCTGCTTCGACGAGGGCGAGGCCAAGTCCACCTACGGCACCGGCACCTTCCTCCTGCTGAACACCGGCGAGAAGATCGTCAACTCGTACCACGGCCTGCTGACCACCGTCGGCTACCGGATCGGCGACCAGGCCCCGGTGTACGCCCTGGAAGGCTCGATCGCCGTCACCGGCTCGCTCGTCCAGTGGCTGCGCGACCAGCTCGGCATCATCTCGACCGCCGCCGAGATCGAGACCCTCGCCAACACCGTCGAGGACAACGGCGGCGCCTACTTCGTCCCGGCCTTCTCCGGCCTGTTCGCCCCGTACTGGCGCTCCGACGCCCGCGGTGTGATCGCCGGTCTGACCCGGTACGTCACCAAGGGCCACCTGGCCCGGGCCGTCCTGGAGGCCACCGCCTGGCAGACCCGCGAGGTCGTCGACGCCATGCAGAAGGACTCCGGGGTCGAGCTCACCGCCCTCAAGGTCGACGGCGGCATGACCAGCAACAACCTGCTCATGCAGAACATCGCCGACGTCCTGGACGCCCCGGTCGAGCGGCCCTACGTGGCCGAGACCACCGCCCTCGGCGCCGCCTACGCGGCCGGACTCGCCGTCGGCTTCTGGAACGACCTCGACACCCTGCGGGCCAACTGGCACCGCGCCGCCGAGTGGACCCCGCGCATGGACGAGGCCACCCGGGAGCGTGAGTACAAGAAGTGGCTCAAGGCCGTGGAGCGCACCATGGGCTGGGTGGAGGAAGAAGAGAACAACTGACCGACAGCCGGTCGGGGCCCCG
>NZ_JBHVEU010000292.1:0-11296 GCF_042802075.1 Kitasatospora sp. NPDC057518 | reverse complement strand
GTTCCTGGATCAGTCCAGGGAGTCGACGAGGGCGAAGAGCTCGTCGTCGGAGGCGGCGTCGAGGTCGCTGTCGTCCCCGGCCAGGCCGGCCGCGGAGGCGTCCGGGCCGTCCAGGCGGTCGAGCAGGGCCCGCAGGCGCGGCGACAGGCCGTCGAGCGCGTGGCCGTCCGCCAGCCGCCGCTCCAGGGCGGCCTCCAGCCGGTCCAGCTCGGCGAGGACGGGCTCCTCCCGCGGTGCTCCCTCCCGGGGCAGCCGCCCGTCGAGGAAGCCGGCCAGCGCGGCCGGGGTCGGGTAGTCGAACACCAGGGTGGCCGGCAGCCGCAGCCCGGTCGCCTCGTGCAGCCGGCTGCGCAGCTCCACGGCGGTCAGCGAGTCGAAGCCGATCTCCTTGAACGCCCGGGTGGCCTGTACGGACTCCGCCGAGGCGTGTCCGAGTACGTCGGCCACCTGGGTGCGCACCAGGTCGAGCAGGGCCCGGGTCCGGTGCTCCCCGGTGAGGCCGGCGATCCGGCGGGCCGGGTCCTGGCCGGCGCCGGTCTCGGCGGCCCGCCGGCCGGTGGCGCGGACCAGGCCGCGCAGCATCGGCGGCACCTCGCCGCCCCGGAAGGCGGCCGGGTTCAGCCGGACCGCGACGGCCAGCGGGTCGGCGCCGGTCCGGGCGGCGTCGAACAGCTCCAGGCCCTGCTCCGCCTGGAGCGGCGCCATCCCGCCGCGGGCCAGCCGGCCGAGGTCGGCCCTGCCGAGCCCGCCCGCCATGCCGGCGTGCGCCGGGTCGTCGAGCAGCCACGGGCCCCAGGCGATCGCGGTGCCCGGCAGGCCGTCGGCGCGGCGGCTGCGGGCGAGCGCGTCCAGGAAGGTGTTGGCGGCGGCGTAGCCGGCCTGTCCGGCGGCGCCGAGCACCCCGGCGACGGAGGAGAACAGGACGAAGGCGTCCAGGTCCCGGCCGGCCGTCAGCTCGTGCAGGTTGACCGCGCCGTCGACCTTGGGACGCAGGACGGCGGCGACCCGCTCGGGGGTGAGCGCGTCGAGCACGCCGTCGTCGAGCACCCCGGCGGTGTGCACCACGGCGGTGACGTCGTGCGCGGCGAGCAGCGCCGTCAGGGCCGTCCGGTCGGCCGCGTCGCAGGCGGCGAGGGTGACCTCGGCGCCGAGCGCGGTGAGTTCGGCGGTGAGGTCGTCCGCGCCCTCGGCCCGGGGGCCGCGGCGGCTGGTGAGCAGCAGGCGGCGGACGCCGTGCGCGGTGACCAGGTGGCGGGCGACCAGCCGGCCGAGGGCACCGGTGGCTCCGGTGACCAGGACCGTGCCGTCCGGGCGCAGGGCCGGGGCGGTGGCGTCGCCGGTCGCGTCGGCGGCGGTGGTGGCCCGGGCCAGCCGGGGTGCGGAGACCGTGCCCCGGCGGACGACCAGCTGGGGCTCGTCGGTGGCCAGCGCGGCGGGCAGGACGGCGGCGGAGGCCTCGTCCCCGTCCAGGTCGACCAGGACGAACCGGCCGGGGTGCTCGGCCTGGGCCGAGCGGACCAGGCCCCAGAGCGGGGCGTGCGCGAGGTCCCGGAGGTCGGCCCCGGCCGCGTGCCGGGTGACGAACACCAGCCGGGAGTCGGCGAACCGCTGGTCGGCGAGCCACTCCTGGAGGAGGGTCAGCGCCCGGCCGGTGGCGGCGTGCACCCGCTCGGCGAGCGGGCCCTCCCCCTCGGCCGTCCAGGGCACCAGGACGGTGTGCGGGGCGGCCGCGTCGAAGGCGGCCAGGTCCGGCCGGCCCGGCAGGCCGAAGGCCGGTTCGCCGAGTACCGCCCAGTCGGCCGTGGCCGGGGCCGCCGGGAGCCGCAGCTCGGCCGGCTCGACCCGGTAGAGCGCGTCCCGGCCGCCCGTGCCGGCCCCGGTGATCGCCTCCGGCGAGACCGGGCGCATCACCAGGGACTCCACCGAGGCGACCGGCGCACCGGTGGCGTCGGCGATGGCGAAGGCCACCCCGCCGGTGCGGGCCGGGGTGAGCCGGGCCCGGACGGCGGCGGCGCCGGAGGCGTACAGCTCGACGCCCGTCCAGGCGAAGGGCAGCCGGCCGTGCGGGGCCTCGTCGGTGGAGATCCGCTCCAGCAGGGTGGAGGCGGCCATCGCCTGGAGCACCGCGTCGAACATGCCGGGGTGGACGCCGAACCGGGCGGCCGCCGTACGGCCCTCCTCGGGCAGCGCGACCTCGGCGAAGACCTCGTCCCCGCGCCGCCAGAGCGCCGTCAGGCCGGCGAACAGCGGCCCGTAGGCGAAGCCGGTCTCGGTGGCCCGCCGGTAGAAGCCGGTCAGGTCGACCTGCTCCGCGCCGGCCGGCGGCCAGGCCCGGAGGTCGAAGTCCGGGGCGCCGGCGCCGGTGCCGAGCACCGCGTCGGCGTGGTGGGTCCACTCGCCCTCGGGGGCGTCCTCCGGCCGCGAGTGCACGGCCAGCGGGCGCCGGCCCGCGGCGTCGGCCGGGCCGACCCGCAGCTGGAGCAGCACGCTGCCGGTGCGCGGCAGGACCAGCGGCGCGAGGTGGGTGATCTCCTCGACCCGGTCGCAGCCCACCTGCTCGGCGGCGTGCAGGGCCAGCTCGGCGTAGGCGACGCCGGGGACGACGGTGCGGCCCATCACCCCGTGCTCGGCGATCCACGGGTGGGTCCGCTCGGAGAGCGAACCGGTGAACAGGAAGCCCGTGCCGTCGGCCAGTTCGGCCATCGCGCCGAGCATCGGGTGCTCCGGCGAGCTGAGTCCGGCCCCGGCCAGGCCGACCGGGCCCCCGTCGTCCTCCAGCCAGTACCGCTCGCGCTGGAAGGCGTACGTGGGCAGCTCGGTCCGGCGGGCGCCGGGCAGCAGCCGCGACCAGTCGACCGCGGCGCCGCGCAGCCGCAGCGCGGCCAGCGCCTCGACCAGGGACTGCTCCTCGGGCCGGTCCCGGCGCTGGGCGGCGATCAGCGCGAACCCGGAGCCGGGCAGGCTCTCCCGGCCGGCCGCGGTGAGCACCGCGTCCGGGCCCAGCTCCAGGAAGGTGGTGACGCCCCGCTCGGCGAGCGCGAGCAGCGTGTCGTGGAAGCGGACGGCCTCGCGGACGTGCCGCACCCAGTACTCGGGGTCGGTGGCCTCGGCCGGCAGCGGGATCCGCGGCTGGTGGTAGGTCAGCGACTCGGCGACGGCGCGGAACTCCGCCAGCATCGGGTCCATCAGCGGGGAGTGGAAGGCGTGGCTGACCCGCAGCCGCCGGGTGCTGCGCCCGCGCTCGGCGAGCGCGGCGGCGACGGCCAGCACCGGCTCCTCCGGTCCGGCGATCACCACGGCCTCGGGGCCGTTGACCGCGGCCAGCGAGACCTGCCCGGTGAGCAGCGGCCGGACCTCCTCCTCGGTGGCGCGGACCGCCACCATCGCACCGCCGGCGGGCAGTTGCTCCATCAGCCGGCCGCGGGCGGCGACCAGCGCGGCCGCGTCGGCCAGCGACAGCACCCCGGCGACGTGGGCCGCGGCCAGTTCGCCGACCGAGTGGCCGGTGACGAAGTCCGGCCGCGCGCCGAAGGATTCGACCAGGCGGTAGAGGGCGACCTCGACGGCGAACAGGGCGGGCTGGGTCCAGCCGGTCCGGTCGAGCAGCTCGCCCTGCTGGAACACCACCTCGCGCAGCGGCCGCTCCAGGTGCCGGTCCAGCTCGGCGCAGACGGCGTCGAAGGCGTCCGCGAACTCCGGGTAGGTGTCGTACAACTCCCGGCCCATGCCGGGGCGTTGGGCGCCCTGGCCGGTGAAGAGGAAGGCCGTCTTCCCGGTCGCGGCGGTGCCGCGCGGGCCGCGGCCGGCGGCCAGGGCCGCCAGGCCGTCCAGCAGGCCCTCGCGGTCCCGGGCGACCACCGCGCCGCGGTGCGGCAGCGCCGCCCGGGCGGCGGTCAGCGAGTGGGCGAGGTCCGGCAGGACGGCCTCCGGGCGCTCGGCCAGGAAGGCGGCCAGCCGCTCGGCCTGGGCGGAAAGCGCCTGCTCGGAGCGGGCCGAGAGGAGGAACGGCAGGGCGCCGTGCCCGGTCGGCGCGGCCGGCGGGGGCTGCTCCTCGGGGGCCTGCTCGACGATGACGTGGGCGTTGGTGCCGCTGATCCCGAAGGAGGAGACGCCGGCCCGGCGCGGGCGGCCGGTCTGCGGCCACTCCCGCTCCTCGGTGAGCAGCTCGACCGATCCGGCCGTCCAGTCGACGTGCGGGGTGGGCTCGTCCACGTGCAGGGTGCGGGGCAGCACCCCGTGGTGCATCGCCAGCACCATCTTGATGATGCCGCCGACCCCGGCCGCGGCCTGGGAGTGCCCGATGTTGGACTTCAACGAGCCCAGCTGGAGCGGCAGTTCGCGGCCCTGGCCGTAGGTGGCGAGCAGGGCGTTGGCCTCGATCGGGTCGCCGAGCCGGGTGCCGGTGCCGTGCGCCTCCACGGCGTCCACGTCGGAGGTGGCCAGGCCGGCGGCGGCCAGCGCCTCGCGGATCACCCGCTCCTGGGCCGGGCCGTTGGGGGCGGTGAGCCCGTTGGAGGCGCCGTCCTGGTTGATCGCGGTGGCCCGGACGACCGCCAGCACCGGGTGCCCGTTGCGGCGGGCGTCCGACAGGCGCTCGACCAGCAGCACGCCCACGCCCTCGGCGAAGCCCGTACCGTCGGCGGAGGCGGCGAAGGCCTTGCAGCGGCCGTCCGCCGACATGCCGCCCTGGCGGTCGAACTCGGCGAACAGGCCGGGCGTCGACATCACGGCCACACCGCCGGCCAGCGCCAGGTCGCACTCGCCGCGGCGCAGCGCGGCCGCCGCCAGGTGCAGCGCCACCAGCGAGGAGGAGCAGGCGGTGTCCACGGTGATCGCCGGGCCCTCGAGCCCGAAGGTGTACGCCACCCGGCCGGAGATCACGCTGGCCGCGCTGCCGTTGCCCAGGTAGCCCTCGACCTCGCCGGGGACGCGGCGCAGCCGCGAGGCGTAGTCCTGGCCGCTGGTGCCGGTGAACACGCCGACCCGGGTGCCGTGCACCGAGGCCGGGTCGATGCCCGCCCGCTCGAAGGCCTCCCAGGAGGTCTCCAGCAGCAGCCGCTGCTGCGGGTCCATGGCGAGCGCCTCGCGCGGGCTGATCCCGAAGAAGGCCGCGTCGAACTCGGCCGCGTCGTGCAGGAACCCGCCCTGGCCGCCGGGCTCCCAGCCGCGGTCGGCCGGGAAGCCGGTCAGGGCGTCGCCGCCGGCCCGCAGCAGCCGCCACAGGTCCTCGGGCGAGCCGACCCCGCCGGGGTAGCGGCAGCCCATCGCGACGATCGCGATGGTGTCCTGGTCGCCGTCCCGGGCCGTCGCGCCGGTGGCCGCGGCCGGTCCCGCGGTCGCCGGGGCCTGCTCGTCGAGCAGCCGGGCGCGCAGGTGGCGGCCGAGCGCGGTCGGGCTCGGGTGGTCGAAGACCAGGGTGGCGGGCAGGCGCAGCCCGGTCGCGGTGCCGAGCCGGTTGCGCAGCTCCACCGCCGTCAGCGAGTCGAAGCCGAGGTCCTTGAACGCGCGGTCCGCGTCGATCGCCTCCGCCGAGCCGTGCCCGAGCACCGAGGCCGCGTGGCCGCGGACCAGGTCCAGCAGCAGCTCCGTACGGTCCGCCTCGGGGAGGGCGGCCAGCCTGCGGGTCAGCGCCGAGCCGCTCGGCCCGGACACCGCCTCGGCCTTGCGCCGGGCCGGGGCCCGGAGCAGGCCGCGCAGCAGCGCCGGGACGGGGCCCCGGCCGCGCCGGGCGGACAGGTCGAGGTCGGCGGGCAGCAGCAGCGGCTCGTCCAGCAGGGCGGCCGCGTCGTACAGGGCCATGCCGAGCTCCGAGCCGAGCGGGGTCATGCCGCCCTCGCTCATCCGCTCGACGTCCCGGGCGTCCAGGTGCCCGGTCATGCTGCTGCGCTGCTCCCACAGGCCCCAGGCGAGCGCGGAGCCGGCCAGGCCGCGGGCCCGGCGGTGCTGGGCGAGGGCGTCCAGGAAGGTGTTGGCGGCGGCGTAGCCGCCCTGGCCCGCGCCGCCGAGCACACCGGCGGCGGAGGAGAACAGGACGAAGCAGGCCAGGTCCCGGTCGAGCGTCAGCTCGTGCAGGTTGAGCGCGCCGTCGACCTTGGGCCGCAGCACCGCGTCGATCCGCTCCGGGGTGAGCGAGCCGATCACGCCGTCGTCGAGCACCCCGGCGGTGTGCACCACGCCGGTGAGCGGGTGCGCGGCGGGGATGTCCGCGAGGACGGCGGCGAGCCGGTCGCGGTCGGCGGCGTCGCAGGCGGCGACGGTCACGGTGGCGCCGAGGGCGCGGAGTTCGGCGGTGAGCTCGGCCGCGCCGGGGGCCTCGGCGCCGGTCCGGCTGGTGAGCAGCAGGTGGCGGACGCCGTGCTCGGTGACCAGGTGGCGGGCGAGCAGGGAGCCGAGGGTGCCGGTGCCGCCGGTGATCAGCAGGGTGCCGTCCGGGTCGGGGGCGGGCGGCACGGTCAGTACGACCTTGCCGGTGTGCCGGGCCTGGCTGACGTACCGGAAGGCGTCGACCGAGCGGCGGACGTCCCAGGTGGTGATCGGCAGCGGCCGCAGCACGCCGGCCTCGAACAGGTCGACCAGCTCGGCGAGCATCGCGGCGATCCGCTCCGGGCCGGCCTCGAACAGCTCGAAGGCGCGGTAGGCGACGCCGGGGTGCCGGGCGGCGACCTCCTCGGCGTCCCGGATGTCGGTCTTGCCCATCTCGACGAACCGGCCGCCGCGGGGCAGCAGGCCGAGCGAGGTGTCGACGAACTCCCCGGCCAGCGCGTTGAGCACGACGTCCACGCCGCGGCCGCCGGTGGCCGCCAGGAACTCGCGGCCGAAGTCCAGCGTGCGGGAGCCGGCCAGGTGGGCGTCGTCCAGGCCGAGCGGCCGCAGCGCGTCCCACTTGCCCTGGCTGGCGGTGCCGTACACCTCGGCGCCCAGGTGGCGGGCGAGCTGGACGGCGGCCATGCCCACGCCGCCGGCGGCGGCGTGCACCAGGACGGACTCGCCGGGGCGCAGCCCGGCCAGGTCCTTCAGCGCGTAGTAGGCGGTGAGGAAGACGATCGGGGTGGACGCGGCCTCGGTGAAGTCCCAGCCCCGGGGGATCCGGACCAGCAGCCGGTGGTCGGTGACGGCGGTGGTGCCGAAGGAGCCGGCGAACATGCCCATCACCCGGTCGCCGGGGGCGAGTGCGGTGACGTCCCCGGCGACCTCCAGGACGACGCCGGCGCCCTCGTTGCCGAGCAGGCCGGCCTGGCCGGGGTACATGCCGAGCGCGTTGAGCACGTCGCGGAAGTTGAGGCCGCCGGCCCGCAGGGCGACCCGGACGTGGCCGGGGGCGAGCGGCTCCAGGGTGTCCGGACAGGCGGCCAGGACGAGGTTGTCCAGGGTGCCGCGGCCGGTGGTGTCCAGCCGCCAGGGCTCGCCGGCGGGCGGGGTGAGCGCGCCGGAGGTGGCCGCGCGGGCCAGCCGCGCGGCCAGCACCGTGCCCTCGCGCAGGGCGAGTTGGGGCTCTCCGGTGGCGAGGGCGGCGGGCAGCGCGGCGGCCGAGGCGGCGGTGCCGTCCAGGTCGACCAGGACGATCCGGTCCGGGTTCTCGGACTGCGCGGAGCGGACCAGGCCCCAGAGCGGGGCGCAGGCCAGGGCGGTGACGGCCTCGCCGGGGTGGGCGGCGACCGCGCCGCTGGTGGCCAGGACCAGCCGGGACCCCGCGAAGCGGTCCTCGGCCAGCCAGGCCTGGAGCAGCTCCAGCACCCGGTGGGTGACGGCGCGGGCCTGCTCGGCGGTGCCGCCGTCGGCCGGTGCGTCGACCGGCACCAGGACGGTGGCCGGCACCTCGGCGGGCAGCGCGTCCAGGCCGTCGGTCCGGTACGGCTCGACGGTGTCCTCGGGCAGCGGGACGGCGGTCCAGTCGATCCGGAACAGCGAGTCGGGGGTGGCGGGCCGGGCGGCCGTGCCGACGGCGCCGATCGGGCGCAGCACGAAGGAGTCGGCGGTGGCCACCGGGGCGCCGGACCGGTCGGCGACCAGCAGCGAGACGCTGTCCCGGCCGGTGCGGCTGAGCCGCACGCGCAGCTCGGCCGCGCCGGAGGCGTGCAGGGTCACCCCGCTCCAGGCGAACGGCAGCAGGTTCAGGCCCTCGCCGTCGTCCACGGCGCAGCCCAGCGCGTGCAGGGCGGCGTCCAGCAGCGCCGGGTGCAGCCCGAAGCGCTCGGCCCGGGAGCGCTGCTCCTCGGGCAGCCGGACCTCGGCGTAGATGTCGTCGCCGTCCAGCCAGGCGGCCCGCAGACCGCGGAAGGCCGGGCCGTAGCCGAGACCGCCCGCGGCCAGCCGCTCGTAGTAGCCGTCCAGGTCGACGGCGGTGGCGCCGGCCGGCGGCCAGGCCGTCAGGTCCTCGGCGGCGGCCGGTGCGGCGGCCTGGGCGAGCCAGCCGCTGGCGTGCCGGACCCAGGGCGCGTCCAGCGGCGCGTCCTCCCGGAGGGAGTGGACGGTGACCTCGCGCCGGCCGCTCTCGTCGGCCGGGCCGACCCGCACCTGGAGGGCGATCCCGCCGGTCTCCGGGAGCACCAGCGGGCTCTCCAGGGCGAGTTCGTCGACCTGGTCGCAGCCGGCCTGGTCGCCCGCGTGGACGAGCAGGTCGAGGAAGGCGGTGCCCGGCAGCAGGACCGAGCCGAGCACGGCGTGGTCGGCCAGCCAGGGGTGGGTGCGCAGCGAGAGCCGGCCGGTGAGCAGCAGGCCGTCGTCGTCGGCGAGGGTGAGCGAGGCGCCGAGCAGCGGGTGGTCGGCGGAGCCGAGGCCGAGGTCGACGGCGTCCCCGTTGGAGGCGGTGGCCTCCAGCCAGTACCGCTCGTGCTGGAAGGGGTAGGTGGGCAGGTCGGTCCGCCGCGCGCCGGGGAAGACGGCCGGCCAGTCGACCGCACGCCCCCGGACGTGCAGGGCGGCGAGCGCCGAGCGGAACCGGGCGGGGCCGCCGTGGTCGCGGCGCAGGGTGCCGGTCGCGACGGCGGTGGCCTCGGCGGCGTCCAGGGTGTCCTGCACGGCGGAGGCGAGCACCGGGTGCGGGCTGACCTCGACGAAGAAGGCGTGGCCGTCGGCGGCGAGGGCGCGGACGGCCTCCTCCAGCCGGACGGTCTGGCGCAGGTTGCGGTACCAGTACGCGGCGTCCAGCCGGACGGTGTCCAGCCAGGCGTCGTCCACGGTCGAGTAGAACGGCACCTCGGAGGTCCGGGGGGTGACGGGGGCGAGCAGGGTGAGCAGCTCGTCCTGGATCCGCTCGACGTGGGCGGAGTGGGAGGCGTAGTCGACGGGGACGCGGCGGGCGTGGACGCCCCGGGCGTCGAGGGCGGCCTGGAGCTCGTCCAGGGCGTCGGCGTCTCCGGCGACGACCGTGGAGGAGGGGCCGTTGACGGCGGCGACGGAGATCCGGTCCTGCCAGGGGGTGAGGTCGATCTCCCCGGCGGGCTGGGCGACGGAGACCATGCCGCCGTTTCCGGCGATGGCGGTGATGGCCTGGGAGCGCAGGGCCACGATTCGGGCGCCGTCCTGGAGGGCGAGGGCGCCGGCGACGGTGGCGGCGGCGATCTCGCCCTGGGAGTGGCCGATGACGGCGTCGGGCTCGATGCCGTACGCCTGCCAGAGCGCGGCGAGGGAGACCATGACGGCCCACAGGGCGGGCTGGACGACGTCCACCCGGTCGTATCCGGGGGCGCCCTCGGCGCCGCGCAGGACGTCGATCAGCTTCCAGTCGGTGAACTCGGCCAGCGCGTCGGCGCATTCGGTGATCCGCTCGGCGAACACCGGCTCGCTGTCGAGGAGTTCGACGGCCATCCCGACCCACTGCGAGCCCTGGCCGGGGAAGACGAAGACGGTCTTGCCGGTCACGTCGGCCGTGCCGGAGACCAGCCGGGCGGGCTCCTCGCCGGACGCGAACGCCTCCAGGGCGGCGGCGAGTTCGGCGCCATCCGCGGCGACCACGGCCGCGCGGTGGGCGAACTGTGTGCGGGAGACGGCGAGGGAGAGGCCGAGGTCGGCCGAGGCTGCCTCGGTGTCCAGGTGGTCGCGCAGGCGGCGGGCCTGGTCGCGCAGGGCCTGGTCGGTCTTGGCGGAGAGGAGGAACGGCAGGGCGCCGTGCCCGGTCGGTGCGGCCGGCGGGGGCTGCTCCTCGGGGGCCTGTTCGAGGATGACGTGGGCGTTGGTGCCGCTGACGCCGAAGGAGGAGACACCGGCCCGGCGCGGGCGGCCGGTCTCCGGCCACTCCCGGGCCTCGGTGAGCAGCTCCACCGCGCCCGCCGACCAGTCCACCTGCGAGGACGGCGCGTCCACGTGCAGGGTCCGCGGCAGCAGACCGTGCCGCATGGCCAGCACCATCTTCATCACGCCGGCCACGCCGGCGGCGGCCTGGGTGTGCCCGATGTTGGACTTCACCGAGCCGAGCAGCAGCGGCCGTTCGCGGTCCTGCCCGTAGGTGGCGAGCAGGGCCTGGGCCTCGATCGGGTCGCCGAGCCGGGTGCCGGTGCCGTGCGCCTCGACGGCGTCCACGTCGGTGGTGGAGAGCCGGGCGTTCTCCAGGGCCTGGCGGACGACCCGCTGCTGGGAGGGGCCGTTGGGGGCGGTCAGACCGCTGGACGCGCCGTCCTGGTTGACGGCGCTGCCGCGGACCACCGCGAGCACCGGGTGCCCGTTGCGGCGGGCGTCGGAGAGCCGCTCCAGCAGCAGCATGCCGGCGCCCTCGCCCCAGCCGGTGCCGTCCGCGGCCTCGGCGAACGCCTTGCAGCGCCCGTCCGAGGCGAGCCCGCGCTGCTTGGAGAACTCCACGAAGGACAGCGGGGTCGACATCACCGTGACCCCGCCCGCCAGGGCGAGCGAGCACTCGCCCTGGCGGAGCGCCTGGACGGCGAGGTGGAGGGAGACCAGCGAGGCGGAGCAGGCGGTGTCCACGGTGACCGCCGGGCCCTCGAGACCGAAGGTGTAGGAGATGCGGCCGGAGACCACGCTGGCGCCGATGCCGGTCGCCAGGTACCCCTCGGCCGCCTCCGGGGCCCTGGTCACCAGCGCCGCGTAGTCCTGCCCGTTGGTGCCGGCGAAGACGCCGGTCCGGCTGCCGCGCAGCGACCGCGGGTCGATGCCGGCCCGCTCGAAGGCCTCCCAGGAGGTCTCCAGCAGCAGCCGCTGCTGCGGGTCCATGACCAGTGCCTCGCGCGGGCTGATCCCGAAGAACCCCGCGTCGAACCGCGAGGCCCCGTACAGGAACGCGCCCTCGCGGACGTACGAGGCGCCGGTGCCGTCGGCGTTGCCGCCGAGCAGCCGGTCGGTGTCC
>NZ_JBHVEU010000291.1:0-11329 GCF_042802075.1 Kitasatospora sp. NPDC057518 | reverse complement strand
GGTTCAATTCCCCATAGCTCCACAGTAGTTCGGAAGGCCGTCACCCAAGGGGTGGCGGCCTTCCGGCGTTTCGGGCCCGGCCTCGCGGTTCTCCTGGCGGGCGCGCGGTCGGCGGGTGGTGCGGCTTCGCGGTTCTCCTGGTGGGTGCGCGGTCGGCGGGTGGTGCGGTGGCGGGGCGTTGGCGGGGCGCGTGCGTCGGGAGTGCGCGCTGGGAGCGTGCGTCAGGTGCGGGCGCCGGGGGTGGGGCGCCGTACGCCCGGAGTGCGGGAGGCGGGCTCCCGGGGCGCGTGGTGCGGACCTCGGGAAACGGATTTCAGGAGCACGCCCCGGAGCGTGTAAAGTAGTCGATGTCGCCGAGGGAAACGGCCGGAAACAACCGGGAACCACGGTGACAACGCAGGTCAAGGGGCTATAGCTCAGTTGGTAGAGCGCTTGCATGGCATGCAAGAGGTCTGGGGTTCAATTCCCCATAGCTCCACAGCAGTCGAGAGCCGCCTCCCGGAAACGGGGGGCGGCTCTTCGCCGTTCTGCCCGCGCCGCCGGTCCCGGCGGCCGGAATCCCGCTACCGTCGTGCCATGGCCGATCTGGAGCGAAGGCGGAACGAGGAACTGGCCCGGATACTCCACCAGCTCGGATGGAGTCCGGAACGGCTCGCCCGCGAGGTGAGCCTCGCCCTGCCGCCGGGCCTCGCCATCAGCTCCACCGCCCCGTACAAGTGGCGCGACCGCGGCATGGTCCCGCGCAGCCCGCACGACCAGGCGGTCTGCGAGGTGCTCAGCCGCACCCTCGGCATCGCCGTCACCTACGAACAGCTCTGGGGCCGGATGGGCGGCCACCGCGGCGCCAAGATCCTCTCGCCCCGGCTGCTCACCGACCCGTGGACCGCCGACACCGCCCAGACCGCGCTGCGCGAGGCCGCCACCGACGCCGGCCCGGTGCGCCTCACCGACCTGTTCCGCGGCGCCGACCTCGACCAGGCCGCCGCCCGCCTGGACTCCCCGCCGCCGCCCGTCGGCGGCGGCGAGGGCGCGCTGCGCGTCGAACCCGGACTGGCCGGCGAACTCGGCCTGTCCTACCGCAGCAAGCAGAAGCTCGAACGGGCCTGCGGCGGCGGCCTCGTCCTCGGCCCCGTCCGGGCCGAACTCGCCATGCTGGCCAAGCTGCTGGAACTCGGCGCGTACGACGAACGGCTCGGCCGCGAGCTCTACGGCACGGCCAGCAGACTCGCCCGGCTGGCCGGCTGGGCCGCGTACGACCTCGGCCACGACGCCGCCGCCCAGCGCGCCTTCGTCGCCGCGCTGCGCGCCGCCCACGTCAGCGGCGACCCCCGGCTCGGCGTCGCGGTGCTCGGCGCGCTGGTCGTGCTCGCCACCCAGGGCACCGGCGGGCGCGGGCTGGACGCCGTCTCCGCGCTGGTGACCGCCCTGGACACCCACGGCGCCGCGCTCAGCCCCGTCGCCCGGGCCCGCCAGTACGGCCGGCTCGCCGGCGCGTACGGCCGCCGGGGCGAGGCCGAACGGGCCGAGGCCGCCGCCGCCCGGGCCTTCGCCGAACTGGACGGCCTGCCCGGCACCGAGGAGGTCCGGGCCGCCCTCTCCGGGATGGTGGGGGAGGGGCGGCTGGCACTCGGCCAGCACCGGCTCGCCAAGGTGCTGCTCGCCGAGGCGGTGGCCGGTCTCGGACCGGGACGGGCCCGCACCAAGACGCTGCTGATGGTGCGCCTCGCCGAGGCCCACCGCCGGCTCGGCGACCAGCGGGAGGCGGCCCGCACCGCCTCGCTGGCGCGCTCGCTCGCGGCGGGGATGCAGTCCGAGCGGGTGGCGAAGGCGCTGCGGGAGTTCGACGCGGCGGGGCGGGTGGCGGCTCGGTAGGGCGGGTTGCGGCTCGGCCCCGCGCGGTTCCGTGCGGCCTCGTGCGGTCCTGCGTGGCTCGCTGCGGCTCCCGGGTGGCTCCGCGGGGCCTCATGCGGCTCCGTGCGGCCCTGGGCGGCTCCGTGCCGCCGTCCCGGCGGTATACCCCGCAGCCCGTCGACCCGCTTGCGGTACCCTGAGCCCATGCGAACCGTGCGCCTGCTCCTTAGCCGGCCGCGCTGACCAGGACCGGCTGAGCCTTCGGGCGGTGCCGGAGTCGGCGTGGCGTCCCCTCCTGCGAGGGGATTTTTTGTTTTCCGCCCCCCGATCCCGTCCCGGGCCGGGTCCACGGGCCGGCCGCCCGCGCGGTTCGCCAACCGACACCGATGGAGCTTGAAGGACCATGAGCGAGACGACCCCTGCGTCCGGCGCGGCCGAGACCGCGACCGAGCCGTTCCGGTACAGCGCTGCGCTGGCGGCCGAGATCGAGTCCCGCTGGCAGGACATCTGGGAGAAGGAGGGCACCTTCCACGCCCCCAACCCCACCGGTGCGCTGGCCGACCCGGCGGTCGGCGACGTCGCCGCGAAGCCGCACAGCTTCATCATGGACATGTTCCCGTACCCCTCGGGCGCGGGCCTGCACGTCGGCCACCCGCTGGGCTACATCGCCACCGACGTCTTCGCCCGCTACCAGCGGATGACCGGCCACAACGTGCTGCACACGCTGGGCTACGACGCCTTCGGCCTGCCCGCCGAGCAGTACGCGGTGCAGACCGGCACCCACCCGCGGGTCTCCACCGAGGCCAACATCGCCAACATGCGCCAGCAGCTGCGCCGGCTGGGCCTGGGCCACGACCCGCGCCGCTCGATCTCCACGATCGACCCGGACTACTACCGCTGGACCCAGTGGATCTTCCTGCAGATCTTCAACTCCTGGTACGACGCGGACGCCCGCAAGGCCCGCCCGATCGCCGAGCTGGTCGCCGACTTCGAGTCCGGCGCGCGTGAGCTGCCGGACGGGCGCGCCTGGGCCGGGCTGACCGTCGCCGAGCGCGACGAGGTGCTGGGCGAGTACCGCCTGGCCTACGCCAAGGAGGTGCCGGTCAACTGGTGCCCGGGCCTGGGCACCGTCCTGGCCAACGAGGAGGTCACCGCGGACGGCCGCTCCGAGCGCGGCAACTTCCCGGTGTTCAAGTCCAACCTGCGCCAGTGGATGATGCGCATCACCGCGTACTCGGACCGGCTGATCGAGGACCTGGACCTGCTGGACTGGCCCGAGGCCATCAAGCTGCAGCAGCGCAACTGGATCGGGCGCTCCGAGGGCGCCCGGGTCGACTTCGCGGCCCCCGGCGACCAGAAGATCACCGTCTTCACCACCCGGCCCGACACCCTGTTCGGCGCCACCTACATGGTGCTGGCCCCCGAGCACGCCCTGGTCGACTCGATCGTCCCCGCCGCCTGGCCCGAGGGCGTGCCCGCCGAGTGGACCGGCGGCGCCGCGACCCCTGCCGAGGCCGTCGCCGCCTACCGCGCCACGGCCGCCGCCAAGTCGGACGTCGAGCGGCAGGTCGAGGCCAAGGTCAAGACCGGTGTCTTCACCGGCGCCTACGCCGTCAACCCGGTCAGCGGCGAGTCCGTCCCGGTGTTCATCGCCGACTACGTGCTGATGGGCTACGGCACCGGCGCCATCATGGCCGTCCCCGCCCACGACCACCGCGACTTCGCCTTCGCCCGCGCCTTCGCGCTGCCGATGCGCTGCGTCGTCGAGCCCACCGACGGGCGGGGCCAGGACCCGGCCGAGTGGGACGACGCGTTCGACACCTACGACTCCGTCATCGTCAACTCGGCCCGCACCGAGGGCGACGTGTCGCTGTCCCTGGACGGGCTGGGCGTCGTCGAGGCCAAGGCCGCCGTCACCGCCTGGCTGGCCGAGCGCGGCATCGGCGAGGGCACCGTCAACTACCGCCTGCGCGACTGGCTGTTCAGCCGCCAGCGGTACTGGGGCGAGCCCTTCCCGATCGTCTACGACGAGGACGGCGTGATGCACGCGCTGCCCGAGTCGATGCTGCCGGTCGAGGTCCCCGAGGTCGACGACTACTCGCCGCGCACCTACGACGCGTACGACGCCGCCTCCTCGCCGGAGACCCCGCTGTCGCGCAACGAGGCCTGGGTCAACGTCGAACTGGACCTGGGCGACGGCGTCAGGAAGTACCGCCGCGAGACCAACACCATGCCCAACTGGGCCGGCTCCTGCTGGTACGAGCTGCGCTACGTCGACCCGTCCAACTCCGAGGCGGTCGTCGACCCGGCCAACGAGAAGTACTGGCTGGGCCCGACGGAGACCAAGCCCGCCGGCGGCGCCGACCTGTACGTCGGCGGCGCCGAGCACGCCGTGCTGCACCTGCTGTACGCGCGCTTCTGGCACAAGGTGCTGCACGACCTGGGCCACGTCTCGTCCGTCGAGCCGTTCCACAAGCTGTTCAACCAGGGCATGATCACCGCAGACGTCTACCGCGACGAGCGCGGCTTCCCGGTGCCCGCCGCCGAGGTCGAGGAGCGCGACGGCCAGTACTTCTGGGACGGCGAGCCGGTCAAGCGCGAGGCCGGGAAGATGGGCAAGTCCCTGAAGAACGCCGTCGCGCCGGACGACATCGCCGACGAGTACGGCGCCGACACGCTGCGCCTGTACGAGATGTCGATGGGCCCGCTGGACGTCTCCCGCCCGTGGGACACCCGCGCCGTCGTCGGCTCGTACCGCTTCCTGCAGCGCCTGTGGCGCAACGTCGTCTCGGAGACCACCGGCGAACTGGTCGTCACCGAGGAGGAGCCGGACGAGGCGACGCTGCGCGCCCTGCACAAGGCCATCGACGGCATCCGCGGGGACATGGCCGGGCTGCGCTTCAACACGGCCGTCGCCAAGGCCATCGAGCTGAACAACTACCTGGTCAAGCGCGGCTCCACGCCGCGGGCGGTGGCCGAGCAGCTGGTGCTGATGGTCGCGCCGCTGGCCCCGCACGTCGCCGAGGAGCTGTGGCGCCGACTGGGCCACGGCGAGTCGCTGGCGCACACCGACTACCCGGTCGCCGACCCGGCGTACGTGGTGGACGAGACGGTGACCTGCGTGGTCCAGATCAAGGGCAAGGTCAAGGCGCGGCTGGAGGTCGCGCCGGGCATCTCGGACGCCGAGCTGGAGGCGCTGGCGCTGGCGGAGCCGGCGGTCATCGCGGCGATCGGCGGGGCCGAGGTGCGGAAGGTGATCGCGCGGGCGCCGAAGCTGGTGAACATCGTCACCGGCTGAGTGTTCTTGGTGCGGAAGTGACCGCGGGGTGATCGCGGGAGCGGTCGCGTGAGCGGTCGGGCGGGCGTCCTTGGGGGCGCCCGTCCGGCGTTTTCGGGGTGTTTCGGGGGTCGGCGCTTTCGGGGCGTTTCGGGGTCCGGTGCTTTCGGGGGGTCGGCGTTCTCGGGGTCCGGTGCTTTCGGGAGTCGGCGTTTTCGGGTTCGGTGCCGGCTGGGCGTCTTGCGGGGCGCTTGCGGGGGGCTTCCAGGGTGGTCGGGGGCCCTTGGGGAGATCCCGGATCTGACCCTGATCTCCGTCCGCCAGGGCCCTCTCGGCTGCCCCCGGGCGGGTTCCGGCGGCTACCGTGGAACCCTCGGCAATGCGGCCCGCGTTGGGCCCGGTGGGGGCCGGAACGACGGCGGAAGGTGGCGCGCGATGGACGTGTTCGGCGTGATGATCGGGCTGGTCCTGCTCTTCGGGGTCGCGGCGATGGTCCTGGCCGTGATCGGCACGGTCAAGGCCGCCAAGGCCGTCGGCGCGAAGATCGAGAAGCACGAGGCCAACGCCCGGCGCGCCGTGGAGACCGCCACCCTCAAGGCGAAGACGTACACCAGGGTCGGCCCGCCCGCGCAGATCGCCACCGTCCGGCTGGGCCTGCGGACCTCGCTCGACGGCACCCGGCAGGTGCTGGAGGGCGGCCTCGCGCAGGACTCCCAGCTCGGCGAGTCGCTCGCCCTGCTCGACCGGCTCGACACGCACGCCGCCGAACTCGACGGCGAGCTGCGGATGCTGGAGCGCGAGCCGGACACCGCGCGGATCGCCGCCAAGCTGCCGGAGCTGCGCGAGCGGGCGGAGCGGATCACGCACTCGGCGGAGACCATGCGCTGGGCGGCGCAGGACCGGATGCACCGGTTCGCGGACGACGAGCTGAGCCGGCTGAGCCAGGAGTGCGAGAGCGAGGCGGGGGCGCTGCGGCACTGGGACGTCGCGGGGGGTGCTTCGGGGGCTGCCGGTTCTGCGGGGGCGGGTGGAGCTTCGGGGTCCGGTGGGTCCGCAGGGGCCGGTGGTGCTGCTGCGGGGTCTGGTGGGTCCGCGGGGGCGACCGGGGGTGCGGCGCGGTCCGGGGGTGCGGCTCGGGCCGGGCTGACCGACGGGAAGGGGCGGCCGAGCGCGGAGGAGCTGCTCGGGCTCGCCGATCCGCTGGCCAAGCTGGCGCAGCGGCTGCGCAAGCCCTCGACGGGGCCCTCGGCGGGTTGAGCCGGTCGGGCGTCACGGGGCCTCCCGAGGGGGCCCGGACCGGGCGCTGTCCTCCCGGAGCGACGGGGGGTAACCTCCGGCTCATGCCCTCCGACCTCGCACTTGTCACCGATTCCACGGCCTATCTGCCGCAGGACGCCCTCGACCGGTACGGGATCACGGTGGTCCCGCTGAGCGTCGCGGTCGGCGACTCCGTCCTGAGCGAGGGCGTCGAGATCTCCCCGAAGGACGTCGCCGAGGCGCTGCGCGGCAAACAGCGGGTGACCACCTCCCGGCCGAACCCGGAGACCTTCGCCGCCGCCTACCGGGCGGCCGCCGAGGCCGGGGCGAAGGGCATCGTCTCGGTGCACATCTCCGGCGAACTGTCCGGCACCGTCGAGGCCGCCCGGCTGGCCGCCGCCGAGGCGCCCGTACCGGTGCGGGTGGTGGACAGCCGACTGGTCGGGATGGCGCTCGGGTACGGGGTGCTGGCGGCGGCCGAGGCGATCGCGGCCGGGCAGGGCCTGGCCGAGGCGGCCGAGGCGGCCGGCCGTCGGGCTGCCGGGACCAGCGGGTTCTTCTACGTCGACACCCTGGAACACCTGCGCCGGGGCGGACGGATCGGGGCGGCGCGGGCGCTGCTCGGCTCGGCCCTGGCGGTCAAGCCGCTGCTGCACCTGGACGGCGGGCGGATCGAGCCGCTGGAGAAGGTGCGGACGGCGTCGCGAGCGATCGCGCGGCTGGAGGAGATCGCGGTCGAGCGGTCGGGGGAGCAGGACGTCGACATCACCGTGCACCACCTGGCGGCCGAGGAGCGGGCCGAACCGCTCGCGGAGCGGCTGCGGGCCCGGGTGCCGGGGCTGCGGGAGCTGTACGTGGGCGAGGTGGGGGCGGTGATCGGGGCGCACGTCGGGCCGGGGCTGCTGGCGGTGGTGGTCGCGCCGCGCTGAGGGGGTGGCGGTCCGGTGGGTGGTTCGTTGGGTGGTTCGCTGGCCGCTCGGTCAACCTCAGGCGGTCCTACCCACTCTTGTGAGTGACGCTTTTTATCCACAACCCCCGGGTTATCCACAGGGTTTCGCTAATTTCCGCACGTTCGCCGGAGGACTCCTACCGTCCTCGGCATGACGACCATGGGCCTGGGCGCGGCGAAGCGCCATGCGATCAACGAGACGGTGCGGCTGCGGATGGCCGCGCTGCTGCCGATGGACGACGAGCCGGAGGGCGGTGTCGGAGGGGGTCCCTCGGGGCCGGCCCCGCCGCCGTCGCCGGTTGCGATGCCGGTGCCGGTGCTGTCGGATGCGACGCCGGTCTTGCCGGATGCGGGTGTTGCGTCGGATCCGGGCGACGCCGACATGGGTCCGCCGGAGGCCGGGGCGCGTTCGCGGTTCTCCGCATCCTCCTCAATCCCCTCGTTCGCCTCGGTGCTGGCACTCGATCGGCGCGCGGTGGCCGGATTGGCCATCCTGCTGCTGTTCGCGGTCGGTTACGCCGTGCAGCACTTCTGGCTGGCCCGGCCGGAGGCGGTCGCCGTACCCGCGCTCGCGGCGGTCGCGGCACCGTCGGGGGCGGAGCCGTCCGTCCCCGCCGACTCTGCTCCTTCCAGGGCCGGGCCCGGCGCCGGTGCCGAGGCCGTGTCCGGCACCGGGCCGGCTGTCGTGGTGGACATCGGCGGCCGGGTCCACCTCCCGGGCCTGCACACCCTGCCCGGCGGCTCCCGGGTAGCCGACGCCCTGCGGGCGGCGGGCGGTCCGCTGCCGGAGACGGACACCAGGAACCTCAACCTGGCCCGCATCCTGACGGACGGTGAGCAGATCCTGGTCGGCGAGCAGGCGCCCGCCCCCGGCCCGGTGGTCGGAAGCGGGAGCGGCCCTCCGGGCCTCACCGTGCCCCGGCCGCCCGTCAGCCTCAACCGCGCGACGCTCGAACAGCTCGACAGCCTTCCTGGCGTCGGCCCCACCCTCGCCCAGCGCATCCTCGCCTACCGCACGTCGCACGGCTCCTTCCGCTCCCTCGACCAACTCCGGCAGGTCAGCGGCATCGGCGCCCGTACATACGCGGAGCTCCGTCCGCTGCTCACCCTCTGACGCCCTGTCCTGCCGCTGTCCCTGCCCGTCCCCCTAGTCCACTCGCCCCGCCCGCATGCCCGGCCTTCGAAGGGAGGTACCACCATGTCCGTCGCCACCACGCCGTTCGGTCCGGCCGTTGCGTCCCGTTCTCCGGGCGCCGACTTCCGGCTGCTGCTGCCCGCCGTCTCGGCCTGGGCGGTCACGGCGGCACTCCTGCGTCTGGAGCCGGGGTACGCGGCCCTCGTCCTCACCGCGGCGGGCGTCGCCGCGCTCGCGGCCGTCCTGCTGCTCACCCGGCCGGGGGTCCTGCGCCGGCGCGGGGCCTCGGCGACGCTGGCCGCCGTCCTGCTCACCGGGGCGGCGGCCGCGATCGCCACCCCGCTGCACACCGCCGCCCTCCACCGGGGGCCGCTGCCGGAGCTCGCCCGTGCGTCCGCGGCCGCCGGTCCGCGAGTGCCGGGCGAGCCCTCCCCAGTGGTGGAGGTGGAGCTGACCGTCGCGGGGGACCCGAAGGTCCACACCTCCCGGGGCGGCACCGTCGGCGGGCAGACGCTCCTGACCGTGGACGCGGTGGCCGACCGTGTCACCCCGCTCCCGGACGGGCGGAGCACCCGCACGCGTACGCCGGTGACGGTCATGGCCCGAGGGGCGGAGGGCGAGCCCTGGCAGCGGCTGCTCCCGTCCCAGCGGCTGGCCGTGGAGGCCGAGGTACGGCCAGCGGGGGAGGGGCGCGACACCGAGTCCGCCGCGCTGCTGGTGGTCCACGGGGCGCCCCGGCAGCTGGCGCCGCCGAGCCTGCCGCAGCGGATCGCCGGGCGCCTCCGTGAGGGCCTCCGCACGGCCACCGACGGACTGCCCGCGGACGCGCGCGGGCTGCTCCCGGGGCTGGTCGTCGGCGACACCTCGGGACTGCCCGACGACCTCGACGACGCCTTCCGGGCCACCGACCTGGTCCACCTGGTGGCGGTCAGCGGGGCCAACCTGGCGATCGTCCTCGGTGCGCTGCTGGGCGCGCCCGGGCAGGCCGGCACCCCGGAACGGCGCGGGCTGGCCGCGGTGCTGGGGCTGTCACTGCGCACCGGGGCGCTGCTCGGCACGGCTCTGACGCTGGCCTTCGTCACCGTCTGCCGGCCCGAGCCCAGCGTGCTGCGGGCGGCCGGGACGGGACTGATCGGCATGCTGGCCCTGGCCACCGGCCGTCCCCGCAAGGCCGTGCCCGCGCTCGCCGGGGCCGTCCTGGTGCTGGTCCTGCTGGACCCGTTCCTGGCGCGCTCGTTCGGCTTCCTGCTCTCCGTGCTCGCCACCGCCGGGCTGCTCGTCCTCGGACCGCACTGGGCCGAAGCCCTGCGGGCCCGCCGCTGGCCGCACCACCTGGCAGGCGCGTTCGCGGCGACGGCGGCCGCCCAGGCGCTGTGCGCGCCGGTGACGGTGGTGCTGTCCGGGCACATCAGCCTGGTCGGCATCCCCTGCAACCTGCTGGCCGAGCTGGCAGTGGCCCCGGCGACGCTGCTCGGCTTCGGGGTGCTCGCCCTTCAGCCGTTCCTTCCGGCCCTGGCCCGCCTGCTCGCGGAACCGGCCGGGCTGCCGGCCGGCTGGCTGGCCCTGGTCGCACGGCGCGGCGCCGAGGTGCCGGGCGGCCAACTGACCTGGCCCGGAGGGTGGTTCGGTACGGCGACGGTCGCGCTGGCCGTCCTGGCGGCCTGCTGGGCGGCGCCGCTCCTGCTGCCCCGACGGCGGGAGCCGGGCAGTCCGGTGCCGGTGCCCGCCCGGCGGCGCTGGGCGCGGGCGCTGGTGACAGCAGTGCTGATGATGGTCCTGCTGGCCGTGCTGCTGCGCCCGCCGCAGCTCATCCGGATCGCCACCGGCTGGCCGCCGCCGGGGTGGCGACTGGTGATGTGCGACATCGGGCAGGGGGACATGCTGGCCCTGGCGACGGGGGAGCCGGACAGCGCGGTGGTGATCGACGCCGGGCCGGACCCGAACGCCGCTGACAGATGCCTGCGCGACCTCGGCGTGACGACCGTCCCCTTACTCCTGCTGACGCATTTCCATGCCGACCACGTCGAGGGCGTGCCGGGGGTGTTGCGGGGCCGCCGGGTCGGCGCCGTCGAGGGCACCACGCTGGACGATCCGCCGGGCGAGGCGGCCCGGGTGACGGGCTGGGCCGCAGGGGCTGGCCTGCCGCTACTGAGAGCGGGTCGGGGTGAACGGCGCTCCGTCGGAGCGGAGTTGGCCTGGGACGTGGTGTGGCCCGCCCCCGGTGCGGCTGCCGAGGCGCCCGGACCGAACAACGCAAGCGTCGCACTGATGGTGTCACTGACAGGAGGACTACGGATGGCACTGCTCGGAGATCTCGAACCGCAGGCCCAGTCGGCCCTGCTGGGCCGGCTGGGGAAGGTCGACGTCGTGAAGGTGGCGCACCACGGATCGGCCCACCAGGACTGGGACTTGGCCGGTGCGCTGCGGCCCCGGCTGGCCCTCGTCTCCTGCGGCGAGGGCAACCCGTACGGTCACCCGTCCCCGAAGACGGTCGACCACCTGCGCGCACTCGGCGCCACCGTTCTGCGCACCGACCGGGAGGGGGACATCGCGGTGACGGGGGACTCCCCGGCCACCCTCGGCGCGGCCGTCCACCCCCAACCCGCCCACGCGGCCCGCCACTCCAGCGGCAACGCCAGGCCCGGCGGCGCCGGCGGAACCGGTGGGGCCGACGGGCACGGCCCCGCACCTCACGCCCACCCGGAGCGGACCCCGGGCGCCCCGCGGGCCCCGCCCACCTGACCCCCGCGCTCTCCTCCTTCCACCAATCAACGTGGGGGCATGGAAAGTAGAAGGGGGTGGTGGGAGGAGGAGCGGCGCAAAGCCAGCAGAAACGTTCCGGCGCGCTCCGGGCCCAGCC